>JALWRV010000199.1 GCA_027080545.1 Parvularculaceae bacterium | reverse complement strand
CAAGCCAAAAAATGAGGCTAGGGATTTTAGGATCGGTGCGGCCATAATGGGCGAAATCCTCACCCCCCATCACCGGATCACTTTGAATGACCCGCTTGGCCCCTAAATTTTCTCTAATCGCTGCCATCACCCGTTCGGCCAAATCGGGATCATTATAGGTTGATGGGGTATAGTCTTGTTCCCACGTAACTTCCGGATAAAGCGACTCTGGCAGACCCGCAGACATGGCTTGCGCCTTTGCGATGCGCTTGATGCCTTGCAATAGATGATCGCGCACTTCGTCGGAATAGGAGCGTACGGTAATTTGCAGATGGGCACTATCCGAGATGATATTGTGCTTGTGGCCTGCATGAAACGCCCCAACCGTAACCACCGCACTATCAAGCGGGTTGGTCTCACGGCTGACGAGCGTTTGCAACGCCATAACGATTTGCGAGGCTATCACAATGGGGTCTTTGGTCGCATGGGGATAGGCCCCGTGGCCACCAACGCCATGAACTTCAATATCGACACTATCCACATTGGCCAGCGCCCATCCCGGCGTATAGGCGACCATGCCAGCCGGGAGAGCAGAACTATCATGGAGGGCAATATTATAGTCCGGCCTTGGAAAGCGACTAAACAGCCCATCTTCGAGCATGGCGCTGGCGCCAAGACCGATTTCCTCTGCCGGTTGAGCGATCACCACCAACGTACCAGACCATTTATCCTTGTGGGCAACCAAGCGACGCAATGTCCCGATCAGCACCGTCATATGCACATCATGGCCACAAGCATGCATAATGGGCTGCTCTTCACCAAATCGGTTGAGCCCGGTTTTGGTTGACGCAAAAGAAAGCCCCGTTTGCTCCACCACCGGCAGCGCATCCATATCGGCACGCAACATCAAGGTCGGACCGGCCCCATTTTTCATCACCCCCACAACACCTGTCTTGCCAATTTTTTCCGTCACCTCAAAACCGAGATTGCGAAATTCCTGAGCCATGCGGGCTGCGGTTTCCACCTCCATGAAGGAAAGCTCCGGATTGGTGTGGAAATCCCGGTAGAGCTGCTCAAGCCATGGATAATCCGCGTTGATTTCGCTGGAAAAATCCCCCCCCTGCATGGCGGCAAAAGCCCCACCAAAACTGCCCATAAAAGCCCCAAACAAGAATGTGGCACATGCCAAATATACCTTACGCATCAAATAGTTACCCCTATAGTTTGTGAGTCGTTGCGGGTATGGTGCGCTTTTTTCGGGATAAGGGCAAGGTGGGCTGATAGTCGAAGGCCAGCTTAATATATGCGTTTAATGGCGCGGCGCGCCAAAACGTTCGGCCCATTGTTCCATCATCTCCTCATCGATTTTTTGGAACAACACGTCCGGCAGATTAAATTTTGTGCCGGGGGCGAGGCGTGTCAGCTCTTGCGCGGCCTTTTCTTTTGGCCAAGCCACATCATCCAAGCCCAAATCGAAAATGGCCAACATTTTTTCAGCCGTAAACGGAATCACCGGTGCCGATAGCACCGCGATCAGGCGAATGAGGTTTAAGGCCACCCGCACACTGACCGCTGCCTTGTCGGGGTCCGTCTTAAAAGCCGTCCACGGGGCCGCGATTTGCAAATATTCATTCCCCGCCGCCCAGATGGCGCGAAGATCGGCAAAACTTTTACGAAATTCCATAGCTTCCATATTGCTGGTATAAGACGCTATGCGCCGGTCCAATTCGGCAAAAAGATCTTCTTCTGCCGCGCCTATTTCGCCCCCGGCCGGTATTTCAGGACCAAATTTCCCATTGCCGAAACGGGTGATACGATTGACAAAATTACCCAGCACATCGGCAAGATCTTTGTTCACAGCCCCGGCAAAGGTTTCCAACGTAAAAGAAGTATCATCGCTTTCCGGGGCGTTGGACATTAAATACCAGCGCCAATAATCGGCCGGTAAAAGCGTCAGCGCTTGGTCCATAAAAATACCACGCCCCTCGGATGTGGAGAATTTACCCCCATACCATGTCAACCAGTTGAGGGATTTTAGCATATCCACCGTTTTCCACGGCTCCCCGGACCCGATCAATGTGCACGGGAAAGAGACCGTGTGAAAGGCCACATTATCCTTACCCATAAATTGCACATAGAGCGTATCCTCGGCTCCCTTATCGGTAAGCCAATATTGTTGCCAATCCTGATTATTATTGTCCGCCCATTCTTTGGTGGCAGAAATATATTCAATGGGCGCATCAAACCAGACATAGAACACCTTATTTTCAAAACCCGGGCGCGGTTGGCCATTTTGGGTAACCGGTATACCCCATTTCAAATCGCGGGTGATGGAGCGGTCGCGCAGCCCCTCCTCCAGCCATTTCAAGGCAATTGATTTGGTCAAGCTCGGCCAGCGGGGGCGATTGGCAACCCATTGGGCAATCCGCTCCTGCATTTTAGATTGTAAAAGATAGAGATGGCGGGTCTCGCGCACTTCAATATTTTTCGAGCCGGAAATGGTCGAATAAGGATCTTTCAACTCGGTAGGATCGAGCAAACGGCCGCAAGAATCGCACTGATCCCCACGGGCCTTTTCATAGCCGCAATGGGGGCATGTGCCCTCAACATAGCGATCCGGCAAGAAGCGCCCATCATCAATGGAATAGACTTGCTTGTCTAAACGCTCCTCGATCAGACCTTCGCGCTCCAACGCTTCGGCAAGATGTTGGGTGGTCTCGTGATTGGTCTGGCTCGACGAGCGACCAAAATAGTCGAAGGACAGGCCAAACGCCTCACCGGCCTCGGCCTGTATTTGATGGAGCGCAGCGCAATAATCCTCGACCGATTGACCAGCCTCCAATGCCGCCAGTTCCGCCGGGGTGCCATGTTCATCGGTGGCACAGATAAAAACCACCTCATGGCCCCGCGCCCGCTGAAACCGGCTATAAACATCAGCCGGCAACATGGAGCCGATGAGATTGCCTAAATGTTTGACCCCATTGATATAGGGCAGTGCGGATGTGACCAATATGCGCGTCATATATTCCTCTGGCGTGGATGCTGGGCCTCTATAGCCCGTCTTGCGGGGACTTGGCTATAGTTTCAGTGCGACTTCCCGCCCCCTATTCACCGCGATTATGGGCCTCGGCCTGCACCCAATCAGCCGCCAGATGGCGCGAGGTAAACCAAAAAAACAACACCGAAAAACCATAGGGAATGATCAGGCAGGTTAGGGCTGCGCGCAATGCCAAGGTCTCGCCCCCGGGCTGCGTATAAATATTGGCCGCGAACCAGTCAGACAAAAACCCGGTAATGGTCGGTCCGCCCCCCATGGCAATCATATTGAGAATAAAAAAGAACAACGCCGTGGACATGGCGCGCATTTCTATTGGTGCCAAGGTTTGGGCAATAGAAAAGGAGGGACCTAGATAAAAGCCAGCCAAAAACAAATAGGCCGCCACACAAAAAATCGCCACCCCAATATGGGGGGACCAAAGCCCAAAAATCATGATTGGGGCCGCGACCAAAATAGACAAGGCCGGAATGGACGCATAGGCCCCGCGATTGCGCTTGCCGAAATGGTCACACAGCGCCCCGCCGAAAAAAATACCTGCCGTATAGACCAGACCATTGATCAAGCCGAGCCAGACATAGAGTTGCGGCATGCTGGTGCCGGGGAAGTTTTGCACAAGATATTTAACCAGAAAGGTCGACAACGCATAGCCACCAAAAGAGGCCATAGAGATGCCAAGACACATTCCAACCCAGGACTTAATCCGGATGAGATGCTGGATCGCATCAAGCAAACCGATTTTTCTGCCCTTGGCGCTTTCGGCCTGTTGGTCCATGGCGCCGCGTTCAGGTTCGCGCACCACCAGCCGCACCACCACCGCAAAGCCAATACCTAATAAACCAACCCCAAAAAATATTTGCCGCCAATCAAATGGCACATCCCCTTGATTGGCCAACAGATAGGCAACCGCAAAATAGGCAATGGTTATGCCGAGGGGAATGCCAAGAGAATAGATTGCCAGCGCTCGGGAGCGTTCATTGGGGCGAAAGAGATCCGATATGATCGCATGGGACGGTGGCGAGCCCCCCGCCTCTCCCACGCCGACCCCCATACGCGCCAAAGAAAGCTGTACAAAATTTTGTGCCAAACCAGAGGCGGCTGTAAAGGCACTCCAAACCCCCAACGAAACCGCTATAATGGTTACCCGGTGGCTGCGGTCCGCCAACCATGCAATGGGAATGGCGATGAGGGTATAAAAGGCGGCAAAATAAATTCCCCCCAACAAACCAATCTGGCCATCCTTCAAATTCAAATCAGCCGCGATGAAGGGGGCGAGAATACCGATAATTTGCCGGTCGATGAAATTAAACACATAGACCAAGGTCAAAATGATAAGAACAAACCAACGGTTTTGCTCATTCCCTTGTAGGTTATGTGTCGCTTGCGCTTTATGTGTCACGCACCACCCCTATCCACGATAAAACGCAAATGGGGCCTGAACTCAAAGCCAATGTCAAGTAATTGATTCTGTTACCCAAGACCTTAATCGGTCTGGTCTGCCGTATCCGACTGATAGCGCCAACGGGTGATGACATTTTCTAGAAATTGCGCATCTTGCTCTTCGCTAAAGCTGGGGGGCAGCACCCCTTGAGCGACCGCCCGCGCCCCTTGCACCGGCACCGCCGCATCGGGAATACGCGCAAACCGCATCCGGGCCGGGATATTGACCCCTTGGCCCGCCCCAATCGCTTCACCAATGCCCAAAATCGCCGAAATAGGCAATAATCCAAGAGCGCTTTGCGGCATCACTTTTTCAATGGCTGCGCGATCAGAGCTATTGGTCAGGCGCATGGTGAAAATGGTCGCACATTGCTGCAAGGCTTGAGCACATAGGGTCCGTGGTCGCGAGGATAGCAAACCAACCCCGATGCTGGCCTTACGGCCATTTTCCAACAAGCGCATCAGCGCACTGGATAGGGCTTTATCTTTACCTAAATATTGTTCCGCCTCTTCCACCACCAGCATCATGGGCACACCCCCATGCGACCAGTGCGAAACCTCCGCAGCCAAACGCGAGACTACTGAAACGATAATGCGTGAAAGCGCTTTCGGCGCACCGGCCATTTGCACCAAAGTCACCGGCCTATTATTGAGCGGAATGGCAAACAACGCCCCCATTAGCATAGCGAGGCTATCAATTGCCCCCACCGCACCAAAAATAGCGCTATAGCGACGGTCTTTGGTCATCACCATCAGCTTTGTCCGCAATCGGCGATAGGTCGCACCCACATAATCATGGTCTGTGCTTGAGGATCTATCGAGATAGGAAATCACTTCGCTCATTTTATAAGGAACCGGCGTATCAACACTGGCAAAGATGGTTTCCTTGGGTGATTTTTTTAACGATGATTGCACCATCGCCCGGCGCCCATAAATGATCGCCTCTTCCAGTAATGTTCTTTCATCCCCACTCAAAGAACCGGTTACCTGTTCAATGGCGAACGTTAATTCTTTGAATGTCAGCACCCAATGGGGAAACATGCCGGGCTTTAAGCTGACAATTCGCGCCATATTGCCAAACGACACCCCATATTCATTATTCTGATCAAAAATGATGGTGCGCATCATGGTGCGCTTACGGATCATCTCCCGCACCAAACGAACGATGGCGCAACTCTTGCCCGATTGCGAAGCGCCAACCATAGCAAAATTACCATAAACCAGCGCATTCACATCATGGCGTGTTTTGACGTCGGGAAATTGCCCCAATTCCCCCAAGCTGAGGGTGGTTGGATTTTGCGTATCATAGGCCGCTTCAACATCGGCTTTAACCGCCATAGCCGCAACGCACCCCGGATAGGGAATTTGGTGGCTATCTTGCCGATAAACCAGCCCCTGCCCGCCATTTTCCAGATTACCAAAAATATCCACCTCAAGAATCAGCAAACCATTGCCAGCCTCTTCCATGCCCGGGCTGGGGCTGCTCATGGCGCCAACCGTACCCAGAACCACGCTGTCCGCCATTTCGAAACAAATAAGACTGCCAAGATGGGGGGTATGGTTTTTCTCGTCCGGCATGTCATGGTCGGTCATCACCAACACTTGTGCGCCAGAGGCCGAAATGACCCGACCAATGCGCGGGCGCGGCTTCACTGATGGGTGAGCCTCATCACCCTGTGTCGGCGAGCCCGCCACCAGCTTTTCCATCAATACCAAATCCGGAGTCATTTCTTGCGTCATCGGGTATAAATCTTTCTATCTCTATCCTAGCTGACAGCCGATATTTCTGCCGCGCTCTGTTCTTCAATGGGGGTTTCCTGTTCAAGGATCGCCGGGAAACTAAACCGCACTATGGTGCCGCGCCCCGGTAGGCTTTTGACGTGGAAGCTGCCGCCATTCAG
>JALWRV010000198.1 GCA_027080545.1 Parvularculaceae bacterium | reverse complement strand
GGAAAAGAATGCCGATCTGGGGCGTCGCACCCGTTGGTTAATCCAGCCGGGGCCGCGGGACTGTCCGGCGTATGGTGGGAGGCTGGTGAAGAAGATGTTAAAAACGCCTTTGCGGCAGGTCGTGAGGCTTTTGCCGCTTGGGATGGTTTAGGGGGTAAGGCGCGCGCTGATATTTTGCGTCAAATAGGGGATCAGCTTGAGGCACAACATGATCGGTTTTTAGGGTTGCTGGCCCGGGAGGCGGGAAAAACCTTTGATGATGCCATATCAGAAGTGCGCGAAGCGGTGGATTTTTGCCGCTATTATGCCAATGAGGCGGAGCGTCTTTTCGCCATGGGGGGGGATTTGCCCGGGCCTGTGGGAGAGCGTAACCGATTGGGATTTGGGGGGCGCGGTGTTTTTGTTTGTATCAGCCCGTGGAATTTTCCCTTGGCGATTTTTACCGGTCAGGTGGTGGCCGCTTTGGTGACGGGAAATTGTGTGATCGCCAAACCGGCCGAACAAACGCCGCTCATTGCCTATGAAATGGTGCGCTTGATGCATCGGGTGGGCGTGCCGGAAAAAGCGTGTCAGCTTTTGCTTGGAGGGGGCATGGTGGGCAAGAATTTGTGTGCGCATAATCAGGTGGCCGGGGTGGTGTTTACGGGCTCAACCGCCACGGCGCAGACTATCAATCGCGCTTTGGCGGCCAAAGACGGGCCCATCGTGCCGCTTATTGCCGAAACGGGCGGGATCAACGCCATGATCGTTGATTCAACCGCTTTGCCGGAACAGGTGGCCGATGATGTGGTGGCGTCGGCTTTCAAATCGGCGGGACAGCGATGTTCGGCCTTGCGCTTGCTTTATTTGCAGGAAGATGTGGCGGAGGCCATGTTGGAAATGATTATCGGCGCGGCCGGGGAGCTGGTGGTGGGTGATCCGGCAGACATCAGTACGGATGTGGGGCCGGTTATTGACGCGGCGGCGCGCGAGAGGCTGCAAGCCCATGTGGCGGCGATGGTTGAAGCTGGAGGGGATATTGTCTTTCGCGCTGATGTGCCGGAGACCGGCACATTTATGGCGCCACATATTATTGCGTTGCGCGATGGGGCACCTTTGAGGCGCGAACCGTTCGGGCCGATATTGCATGTGGTGCGGTGGCGGGCTGACCGACTAGATGAGGTGATTGAGGAGATCAATGAAAAAGGTTTTGGCCTGACCTTTGGTTTGCATTCACGCTTGGAAGGCATGTGTGATTATGTGGCGCCGCGTCTTCATGCGGGCAATATATATGTCAATCGCAATATGATCGGGGCGGTGGTGGGGGCCCAACCTTTTGGCGGCATGGGGCTGTCAGGTACCGGGCCCAAGGCGGGCGGGCCGCTCTATCTGACGCGATTTGTGGAGGAGAAAACTATCTCCATTAATACCGCCGCCGCCGGAGGCAATGCATCGCTTATTGCCATGGAAGATTAAGGCTTTTGCCAAAAGTGCAGCCCATAGCAAAAAGGCGTAACCCACAGTCGAAGATGCCGCCCCTATTTTCGAAAACGGTTTTTCTCGGGTCGGGGCATGGTTTTGGTCATCGGGCAACCAATTAAGGCGCGCTAGCGGTGATGGATGCTGGGGCGATCGGCGGGAGCGCCCGATAGGCTTGTGATTGCATCTCAATCAATCGTGAGACGGTGCGCGAAAATTCGAAACTGCCATCGCCTTTCGGGTAGAGATCGCTTGGGGCGACGGCCGCACTACAGACAAATTTTGTTTTCGCTTCATAAAGACTGTCCACGAGGGTGACGAAGCGCTTTGCCTGATTGCGTTTTTCTGGTGATAGTTGGGGGATGTCGTCCATGAACAGGGTGGCGAAATGGGCGGTAAGGGCGATATAGTCTTCCGCCCCAAGGTTTTTTTCACATAGATCGGCAAAAGACACGCGGAGCCCATCGCGGGCGGTGCGGGGAAAGACCAATGTGCGGCCGCGAACCTGTATGTGTGTGGGGCGTTCTTTGGCCCCCGTGATGACTTTGTTCCAGGCCTTGTCCATGGCG
Source organism: Parvularculaceae bacterium (assembly GCA_027080545.1). Lineage (GTDB taxonomy): Bacteria > Pseudomonadota > Alphaproteobacteria > Caulobacterales > Parvularculaceae > S012-90. The sequence goes on along the minus strand of JALWRV010000198.1, from coordinate 4,352 downwards.
GTGGCGGCGTTATTATCAAGGGGATGAAAATAGACCGGGCTGCCTGCCAATTGATCCCGACGGTAATCCTTGGCCGCATCGAGATGGAAAATATCAAGCCTTTGTTTCAGGCTTTCTATAAAGGGAAGGAACAGCTCGCGATTGATGCCATCAAGATAGAGATCGTCGGGGGGGCGGTTTGAGGTGGCGATGATGAGGGTACCGAGATCGAACAGGCCATCGAACAAGCGCCCTAAAATCAAGGCGTCTGTTATATCGCTGACCTGAAATTCATCGAAGCATAATAGGTGGGCTTGCTGAAATATTTTTTTGGCGATGTGAGGGATGGGATCGTCGAGAGGGGCTTTTTTATCGCGATAGGTTTGGCGTTTGCGTTCCTTGTCATCCATGGCGCGCCAAGCGGCTATAGCTTGATGGGTGTCGCTCATAAACTGATGGAAGTGAACCCGTTGTTTGTGGGCAAGGCGGGTGTGGTTGAAAAATAAATCCATCAGCAGGCTTTTGCCACGCCCGACCCCGCCCCACAGGTAGAGGCCTTTTGGGTGTTGAGGTTTGCCGAATAATGACCAGCCTTGTGTGGCTTGAATTTTACGGGATAATTTATCCAATCGGCGGACGGCGTTCCGCTGGACCTCATCGGGTACCAGATCGCCTTTGGCGACAAGATGATTATATCGTGCTAGGGGGCCCCTCATGGGTAAACCTTATCGCTGCTTCGGCGCATAGACCAGTGCCCCGTGGGTAAAAGATAGTCGACCTATGGGAAATTCCCATATTTTAAGGAAATGGCATGATTGATTTTTCAGATATTGAAACCGCCTGCGAGCGTTTGCGCCCTTTGATCACCCACACCCCGTTGCTGGAAAATCTTGCCCTTAACCGGCAGCTTGGAGGGCGGCTATTGCTGAAAGCGGAAAGCTTACAAAAGACCGGCTCTTTTAAGATAAGGGGGGCGGGCAATCGTTTGGGGGCGATGAGCGCAGAAGAAAAAAAGCGCGGGGTGGTGGCCTGGTCGTCGGGTAATCACGCTCAAGGGGTGGCGCTGGCCGCGCATTATTTTGGTATCAAGGCCCTGATCGTGATGCCGGAAGATGCGCCACAGGCGAAAATCGACGGCACCAAAGCCTATGGGGCCGAAGTGGTTTTATATGATCGTTTTCAACAGAGCCGCGAAGAGATCGGGGCTGAGATTGCTGCCAGTCGTGGAGCGATTATCGTGCCGCCCTTTGATGATGAGTATATTATGGCCGGGCAGGGCAGTGTGGGCGTGGAAGCATATGCGCAGGCGCGGGATCTGGATGCGGTCGTGGATTATTTTATTGTGCCTACTTCCGGCGGCGGGTTGGCGGCGGGGTGTGCCACGGCGCTCGCCAAGTTAAGTCCGCACACGAAAATTTTGGTCAGCGAACCGGAAGGGTTTGATGATATGGGGCGCTCGCTCGAAGCTGGTGAGCGTTTGTGCAATGATCCAACGGCCCGATCGATCTGTGATGCGTTGCTCTTGCCACAACCGGGGATGTTGACCTTTCCGATTTTGCAAAAATATGGGGTGCGGGGTCTGTCTGTTGAGGATGAGGTGGTGCGTGAGGCCATGGGGGTGGCGTTTGAGGCTTTTCATCTGGTGTTGGAGCCCGGGGGCGCGGCGGCCTTGGCGGCTGTTTTGGCCGGGAAAATAAATCTTGAAGGCAAGACAGCGGTGATTGTCGCCAGCGGTGGCAATGTGGATATGGCCCAATTTACTACATTGCTTGCGCGCTAATTACTGTTGCTAATTACCATCTTTGTCTAGGGGCACCCCATAAAGCTCTAACCGATGGTCGACCAGACGGAAGCCATGTTCTTCGGCGATTTTTTGTTGCAGCTTTTCAATCTCTTCACTGACAAATTCGATGACATCGCCATTTTTTAGATTGATGAGGTGATCGTGATGGTCTTCGCCAGCCTCTTCATAGCGCGAGCGGCCATCATTGAAATCATGGCGCTGAACAACCCCTGATTCCTCGAACAGGCGCATGGTGCGATAGACGGTGGCAATGGAAATGCGTTCATCAATGGCATTAGCGCGGCGGTGAATTTCCTCCACATCCGGATGATCCTCCGCCTGCGAAATAATCCGTGCAATGACCTTGCGCTGCTCGGTCATCCGCATGCCTTTTTCCGCACAAAGGCGTTCTACCCGATCCATGGTGCCAACTCCTCCTAATCTTGGACCTAATATGGAGAGGTTGGGGGGAGGGGACAAGATGGGAAGAGAGGATCAGGCGTCGGGCGGGCTTAAAGGGCCAAATTTTTTGCCATCAATTGGGCATCGGTCCCATTGCGGTAATAGTTGCGCCGCAGGCCACATTCTAGAAAATCCCTAGAATGGTAGAGGGCCAGCGCCGGGTGATTGTCGGTGGCAACATCAAGAAAAAGGGTTTTGACCCCCCGATTTTTCATATCATTGACAAGCCGATCGAGCAGCATGCCCCCAATGCCAGTCCTTTGGTGCTTTCTCCCCACAGTAATGGTCAAGATTTCCGCTTCATCTAGCGCTTGCTGGGCGATGGTAAAGCCGAAAAGGGGGGGTGAGGGGGAGGGTGCTTGAGCGATCAAGCCAAAAGCCCCTGTGCGGCGCAGTAATTTTTCCATAAAACCAGCGGACCAGGGTTCGTGCAAAAATGTTTCGGTATGCAAACGAGCCATTTCTTCCAAGTGTTTTAAGGTGGCTGGCTGAAGCTCAATGCCTGTTCTATGCATGGGGGTCAGCCTTGTTTCAGGCTAGGCGCGGGACGCTTTGGAGCGGCGTCCGGGGGACGCAAATAGGTGGGGTCGGCGGCATCTGTGGCCCTATGGGTGGCGGCCCATGCCGCCATGCGACCAATATCCGGGAGGGTGGTTGGGGCTGAATATTCAGGGGCCACCAGCGCCACCCCGCTGCCGAGCCAGACTGTCGAAGGATCAGCGCGCAAGGGGGCTAGTTTTTGGGCGATCTGGTCCGGATTTTCAATAAAGGCCGCCCCGTCCGGTATGGCCTCGCCCGTTGCCCCATAGGTGAAAATCTGTCCATAGATTTGGCCCCGTCTGGCATCGATGAGGGTGACGATTTTGCTGCTTTTGGATGATGAGGAAGGGGCGCTAAGGGCAAGGGCTTGGAAGCTGGTCATACCGTGCAATTTTAGGGGGTGGCCGATGGCCATACCGCGAGCAAAGCTGAGGCCCACGCGCACCCCGGTAAAAGAGCCGGGCCCCGTTGTAACATTGATTTTATTGATATTTTTAGCGGTCATACCGGATTTTTGCAGCATATCCCGAACCATGAGGGGGAGGCGCTCGGCGTGGCCCGTGGTGCGTGGCTCGACCATGGTCACAATATCGCCATTTGGGGGGCGCAAAGCCACCGCGCACTGGTCCAGACAGGTATCAATCGCCAGTATGGCCATTATAGAATTTTGCAGGCCTGATCAAAGTCAAGGCGTGGACCTCTAGGATAGGTGCCGCCTTCTTGGCCATAGCCGAGATTGCATAAGAAATTGGCATGGGTCTCGGTACCCCCAAAAAATTCCTTGGTTACCCCGCCGATGGAAAAGCCGGACATGGGGCCGCAATCCAGCCCCAAGGCGCGGGCCGCTAGCATGAAATAGGCGCCTTGCAGGGTGCCATTGCGAAAGGCGGTTTCGGCGATTTTTTGCTGATCGCCCACAAACCATGATCGGGCATCGGCGGCAGGATATTGCTCGGGCAGATGCTCATAAAAAGCCAGATCATGGCCGATAATGGCAACCACGGGGGCGGCCATGGTTTTTTTAACATTACCTTCGTCAAGATGGGGCTTGAGGCGCTCTTTGGCTTCGTTTGATTTCAGAAACAATAGGCGAGCGGGCTGGCAGTTAGCTGAGGTGGCCCCCCATTTCATCAAATCATAGACGGCCTGTAGAACCGTGTCGGAAACCGGCTTTGAGGTGAATTTATTATAGGTACGGGCCGTGCGGAAGAGCTGATCAAGGGCATGATCATCTAGCGGTTTGGACCTATCGACTCGTTCGGTCATAATTTCCTCTTTGGCGCCCCTGCATAAAAGGCCTGATGGGCCTATGACATTATTGGGCGGCTTCGACCGCCGTTACTTCAGGAACATAATGTTTAATGAGATTCTCAACCCCCTGTTTCAAGGTCATGGTTGACGAGGGGCATCCGGCGCAGGCACCGCGTAAAGAAAGATATACAATGCCTGTTTCGTTATCGAAACGGGTGAAAGTAATGTCACCACCATCTTGTGCGACGGCGGGGCGCACCCGTGTTTCCAGCAATTCGATGATGGTGGCGACAGTTTCTTTGGTATCACCTTCATAATCATCAGCCGAGCCTTGTTT
>JALWRV010000197.1 GCA_027080545.1 Parvularculaceae bacterium | reverse complement strand
GTGCGACGTGATGGATGAGCCAATCGGTCATGGCCGCCCGATCTCCGTTGAACTGGCGCTCAAGCGCAAGGCCCGCGGTTTCGAGGGCCTGTGCGGTCATGGGGCCGATGGCGTAGATCGGGGGCAGGTGTGGGGCGGTGTTTTTTTCTGCAAAGGCCCGCACCCCATTGGCGGAGGTAAAGATAAGAGCGCTGAAGGATTGAATGGGGGGTAAGGTTATGGGCAAGGGCGCGATGGTGAATAGGGGCGCGACCGATGTGGCGATATTATGATTTGCAAAAAAGGCGGCGCTTTGACTGGCGCCGGGTTCCGGTCTTGTGATGAGGAGAGGCCCGTTCATGAGTCCGTGCGCAAGCCGAGTGTGGTGGCCAGCCCTTTAGGTAATATGTCGAGAAGTTCTTGGGCGCATTCTGCCCCCCAAAGGCGGCATTGGGCGAGGGCGTCGGCCTGTTCGTCTTTTGCCGGAGATGGACAGGGCCAGCGCCAGCTTTTGCGCTTAGACAGTTTCCCATCCAAACTTAATAGCTCAGCCGTGAAATGAATATGGGATCCCTCGACCGTGGCCAGTCCGGCCATGGGGGTTTGGCAAGAGCCATCAAGGTGACATAAAAATCCGCGCTCAATGGCGATGGCAAATTGGCTTTGCCAATGGTTGAGGCGGGCCACCAGGGTTTGGGCTTCTAGATCATCTTCGTGCACTTGCAGACATAATGCGCCTTGGGTCAGGGCGGGTAAGTGAGTGGTTGGATCAAGGGGTATGCGGGGCATGTGGAGGCTTAGGCGGCGCAATCCTGCTTCTGCCAACAAGGTGGCGTCGGCCTCTCCATCATGTAATTTTTTAAGGCGGGTGCCCACATTGCCACGCATGGGGACGATTTTGAATTTGGGATGATGGTGGAGGAGTTGCGCCTTGCGGCGCACGGAAGATGTACCGATGCGGGTGCCTTCGGGCAGGGCCTCAAGCCCGAGGCCTTGTTCGCTTATTAAACTGTCGAGCGGGCTTTCCCGCTCGGGGACACCGCCAATGATCAAGCCTTGGGGCAAGAGAGCCGGCATATCTTTCATGGAATGTATGGCGATACGCGCTTTACCGTCGAGGAGGGCTTGTTCGATTTCCTTGGTGAATAAGCCCTTGCCCCCCGCATCGACAAGGCTGGCGGCGAGATTCTTGTCGCCGGAGGAGGTGAGGGCGAGAATGGGAAACTGAATTTCTAAGCGGGCGAAATCGGGGGAGGCGTCGGGATTGAGGATTTTGGCCAAGCCGAGACGCACCGCTTTGGTTTGGGCGAGGGCAAGGGGGGAGGCGCGGGTCGCCAAGGGGAAAGGAGAAGCAAGATCCATAGGCTCTCCATAGCGATAATATCTCCCAAGGCAAAGCGCTGTGGTGTGAAACCCGCTTTAATCATTGGCAAAAACCATCTCGAACGCTATGGCAGGGGACATGGCTCAACCCGTCTCGAACAATAGCGACTTTATCACTCTTCTCGGCATCGAAACGAGTTGTGACGATACCGCAGCGGCGATTGTGCGGGCCCCATTAGAGGCTTCTGCCGGGGCCGGGGATGGGGAGATTCTCGCCAATATTATTTACAACCAGTTTGCGGATCATTCGGCCTATGGGGGTGTGGTGCCAGAAATTGCCGCCCGGGCCCATGTGGAGCGCATTGATCACATTATAGAGCAGGCTTTAGCGCAGAGCGGTTGTGTGCTTTCGCAGATTGATGGGATTGCGGTGACCGCAGGGCCTGGCCTTATCGGGGGGGTTATGGTTGGGCTGACCACTGCCAAGGCAATGGCGCTCTCCCATAGTATGGCCTTGATACCGGTTAATCATTTGGAGGCTCATGGGCTGACGGCCCGAATGGTGGCCGCCCTTGATTTTCCCTATTTGCTGCTCTTGGTTTCCGGCGGTCATACCCAGCTCTTATGGGTTGAAGGGGTGGGGCGCTACCGGCGGCTTGGCACCACCATTGATGATGCGGTTGGAGAGGCGTTTGACAAGACGGCGCAACTTTTGGGTCTACCCAATCCGGGGGGGCCTCATTTGGAGCGGTTGGCCAAGGAAGGGGATGCGACGCGCTTTGCCATGCCACGCCCCTTATTGAAGCGGGCGGGATGTGATTTTTCTTTCTCGGGTCTTAAAACAGCAACCCGTCATTTGCTGGATGAAGAAAATGTGCGCGCAGCCGATATTGCCGCCTGTTTTCAGGCAGCGGCCAGCGCCCATTTAACCGCGCGCACCGAGCGGGCGATGGCTCTGTGTGAGACATTTGAAGGATCTAGGGGTGAAGGGATAGCCTCGCCCCATCTGGTGGTTGCTGGGGGGGTGGCGGCCAATGAGACCATACGCGATGCCTTGGGGGGCCTGTGCCATCAGCGAGGGTGGGAAATGTTCGTTCCGGAAGCGAAACTTTGCACCGATAATGGCGCGATGATCGCCTGGACGGGGATTGAATATTGGCGCGCGGGGATGGTGCCTGATGCAAATGATGCGCTGGCCATGCAGGCGCGCCCGCGCTGGCCGCTTGACAATAATCCCGAAGGGCCGCGCCATGGCGGCGGTAAAAAAGGACCAAAGGTGTGAATGGCGATGGATGATTTTTCTCAGGTGGAAGGTTTTAAAAAAATGGGGGTCGTTGGGGCCGGGTCTTGGGGTACGGCCTTGGCCAGCCTTTTGACCGGTAAGGGGATCGAAACAAGATTATGGTCGCGCAATCAGCTGGTCACTGATGCGATCAATCAGTCGCACGAAAATATGGTCTATCTGCCGGGGGTAAGCCTGCCGTCCGCCTTACGGGTCTATACGGATTTTGCCAGTATGACCGAAATGGAAGCCCTATTATTTGTGGCCCCGGCACAGTCGGCGCGGGATCTTTTGCAAACATTGGCCGCGGCTTTCGATCATCAGGCCATACCGGTGGCTATGTGCTGCAAGGGGGTGGAACGGGACAGCCTGTTGTTAATGAACCAAGTGTTGGAACAAGTATGGCCAGAAGCGCAAGCGGCGGTTCTATCGGGGCCAAGTTTTGCCCGTGATGTGGCCAAAGGCTTGCCGACGGCGGTGACGTTGGCGTGCGATAATGAGGCTCTACGCAAGCAATGGCTGGTGAGCCTGCGGGACAAGCATTTTCGTCCCTATGGTTCGTCGGATATTATTGGCGCCGAGCTGGGGGGGGCGGTGAAGAATGTGCTCGCCATTGCGTGTGGTATTGTTGAAGGGCGCGGGCTTGGACAAAGCGCTAAAGCGGCCTTGATGGCGCGGGGTTTTATGGAATTTCAGCGCCTTGGTCTGGAAATGGGGGCTCAGTCGGGCACTTTGGCAGGGCTTTCAGGGTTGGGAGATTTGATCTTGACCTGTTCATCGGCGCAATCGCGCAACATGTCGTTGGGTATGGAGATCGGGCGGGGTAAGTGTGCGGCTGACATATTGGCGGCGCGTAACACGGTTTCCGAAGGGGCCGCCTGTGCCTCGGCGGTAATCGCTTTGGCGTCTCGCTACGGGGTTGATATGCCGATTTGTGCGGCGGTTACGGATATTATCGAGAAGGGGGCGGCAGTTGAGGATAAGCTGGATGCGCTTATGCGGCGTCCGCTGAGGCACGAATAATTATTTCGCTTGCAAGACGATATTTGTTTGTGGGGCTATTCGAGGTTAGTTCCGAACCTTCAGCGCGTTGAGATAGAAGCGGCAACTGCGCTGGGTCAGCTTGCCCTCTTCGCCCTTGCTCCATCCATAGGTCCACGCCTCGCCCCCCGCCGGGCCGGCGGCCTTGCGACAGGCAGAATAGCCGGATTTGTAAGCCACAGAATCAAGCCTGTTGCCCGCATGGGCTTGCTCGAAGGCGCGTTCATAGCAGCCGCAAATGGCATTGTCTGGATCAAGGGTAACGTTTGCCTGTTGGCTGGCCGGGGTCAGGCCCGTGGCGGCCCGCCCATTGACGATGGCGGTGCCGGGTTTTTTACCAAAAGAGGGCAGGCCCCCTTTGTCGAGCAGGGTGAAAGATATGGCCGCGACCACGGCCAATAGTAAAATGCCCCCGAAAATTGCTTCAATTTTACTCATTTGCCTAATTTCCCGTTAATCAAGGTTAATCTAACCTTAAAGCGCCTTATCGCCAAGGGCCTTGTTGGAGGGGGGTGCGGATTTGCGGGAACCCGGGTGGCTGGGCTTTTGCCGGTCATATTATTGGTGATACGATTTTTATTTCATGGCCTGTTTGATTTGCGAAACGATTTCATCGGCAGCGATTGCGGGGCTTGCAGCCGACAGGATGGGGCGCCCGATGACCAAATAGTCAGCCCCGGCGCGGATTGCCTCTTGCGGGGTCACCACCCGTTTTTGGTCATCATGGCGCGCGCCAGTTGGCCGCACCCCCGGTGTGACAATGTGCAGCGTCTCGCCAAAGCGTTGACGAATGGCGGCGGCTTCTTTGGCAGAGGCGACCACACCATCAAAGCCAGCCTCGGCAGCGCGTTCGGCCCGATGCAGCACAAGGGCTTCGACATCCTGATCAATGCCTTGATCAGATAAATTATTCTTGTCCCAACTGGTTAAAACCGTCACCGCGAGTAATTTTAATTGTTGATTGTCCCCGCGCCCGGCGATGGCTCCGGCCATGGCGTCACGCTCTGCATGGACGGTGAGAAAATGTCCGCCCAGACGGGTCACGGAGGCTACCCCTTTTTCCACGGTTGCACCAATGTCGAGAAATTTGAAATCGAGAAATATTTTTTTGCCGGATTGTATGAGGCGGCGGGCCAAAGAAATGCCTCCGATGGGCATAAGCTGATAGCCTATTTTGTAAAATTGCACCGCGTCACCCAGCTGGGTGATAATGGCTTCGGCTTCATCACAAGAAGGGAGATCGAGAGGGAGGATTAATCTTTGTTGCGCCGGTATGGGGTGGGTCATATTTCTCTCATGTAACATTATTTAGTTGGTTTACGGATGGTTTTAGCAAGTTTGGGTTTTTTGGCCATGGATTTGCGAGTCTTTGTTGCCTGTTTTTTGGTGGGTGCTTTTGTGGTCGCAGGGTCCGGGGTTTTATCTTTATAAAGGCATAGTTTTTCAATAGGGCAGCGCCAACATTCAGGGGTGCGCGCCTTGCAAATATAGCGCCCATGAAGAATGAGCCAGTGGTGTGCATGGTGTTTGTAGGTGTCGGGGACTGATTTTATCAGTGCTTTTTCTACGCTGAGGACATCTTTGCCGGGCGCGATGCCGGTGCGGTTGGCAACACGAAAAATATGCGTGTCGACGGCAATGGTTGGTTCATGAAAGGCAATGTTTAGCACGACATTAGCGGTTTTGCGTCCAACGCCGGGGAGGCTTTCTAGGGCCTCTCTATCGTTTGGCACTTCGCCGTTAAAATCGCTCAACAGTTTTTTTGACAGGGCGATGACATTCTTTGCTTTATTGCGCCACAGGCCGATGGTTTTTATATGATCGGCGAGTTTTTTTTCGCCCAAGGCGACCATTTGTTTTGGTGTGTGGGCGATGGGAAACAGGCGGGCGGTGGCCTTATTGACCCCGATATCCGTGGCTTGGGCGGACAGGGTGACGGCGACCAATAATGTATAGGGGTCGGAAAAAGAAAGTTCTGTTTCCGGTTTTGGATTAAGGCGTTGGAAAATTTCGAAAATACGCTCAATCGCCGCCGGCTTGAGGCGACGAGGCCGTGAGGATGATTTTTGGGTGGTGGTTTTTTTAAGGGGCATTGACGCGGACTTTAGGGTGGCGAATATAAGTATGGCGGCGAATATAAGCGTAATTTCGCCCGCGCCTGTGCCATTGTTGAATAGGTTTGGTTGAACGAGGGGCTAAAGGGTGACCAGCTTGTCGAGCTTGTCAGCGATGAGATAGTAAAAGGTAACCCGTTGTTTGTTGCTTTTTTCGTCAGCCATGTCTTCGCAAACTTCCTTAATCATAGCGTCAAGCTCGGCGTCCGATTGGGAGGCCCCAAGTTTTTTCTTGCACCAGCTTTCGCGCACCCGCTCAAGCTCTGATGGGTCTGAACAAGAAACCAGCGAGGAGTCGCGGTTTTGCAAGGCGATGCCGAGATGTTTGACGATTTTGCCAACGGTTTCTTCAGAGGCGTTGGAGCGATATTTGCGGACATTTTCGATATAGTCAGAGGCGGACGCCATGATGATTCTCCTTCTTGTTTTGCCGATAATAGGAGGAGCATAGCCCAATTTGTCGCTGGAATAAGCCCCCTTGGGAGGGGGGGCAGGGAAAATTTCTCCCCAATTTCCGATCCACAAATGGTCAAACCCTCAAATGGCCAAATCTTCGGTAGTGGGTCAGTTTGAATTTTCTTTTTTATGTTTCTTGTAAGTCTTCGGCCTCCCGGGCTTAGGGGAACGGACATCAACTAGCTTGATAA
>JALWRV010000196.1 GCA_027080545.1 Parvularculaceae bacterium | reverse complement strand
GACGAGGATTGCTCACGACACATCATCACCAACCTCATCCAGAGGTGCTTGGCGTAGCCAAGCCTCGAAGGATGGAGAAAAGAAAGGTCCTCACCCAAGAACCTGTCGAAGGGTGAGCTTGCCCGCCCCCATGAAAATGGGGACTTTTTTCTTTGCTATCAGGCGCTCGGGATGAAATTTAGGGCGACGCCATTATTGCAATAGCGTAGGCCGGTTTTGTCGCGGGGGCCGTCTTCAAACACATGGCCTTGATGGCCACCACAGCGGGCGCAATGATATTCTGTGCGTTGCATCCACAAACTATTGTCAGGCTTGGTTTCGATCGCTCCGGGGAGGTGGTCGAAAAAGCTGGGCCAACCGGTGCCGCTGTCAAATTTCATGGCGGAAGAAAAAAGCGGTAGGGCGCATCCGGCGCAAACAAATGTGCCGTCACGTTTTTCCCTGTCCAGCGGTGAGGAGCCGGCGCGTTCAGTGCCGCTTTTGCGCAAAACCCGGAACTGCTCCGGGGTCAGGCGGTTTTTCCATTCTTTTTCCGATAATTGCCATTTGGCAAAGTCGGGGATTGTTTCCGGGTTTGTGTTTGCCATGCTCGCTCCCATTAAAACATTGCCGAGAATAGTCGTGCCGAACATACCGCCCAATAGGCTGCGTTTGGTCATTTCCATTTGATCGTCTCCTTAACCGCTCGCGGCGTAACCGGTGTGTCATTAAAATACGTAAAGAACTATAATGAATACGCAAGGGCCATAAGACCAGACCCTCTCACGTGAATGTGTTGGGGTTGGCGGGTTTGTTATAATTTATAGCCCGCCCACAAACAGCGCTAATAATATCAGCAATCCCGTATCGCGATTGGACTTGAACAATTTTAGGCATTTGCCCTCATCCTCCATGTCAAAATGGGAATATTGCCATAAGAGATGGGCAAGCGGCCCCAGCAAAATAACAAAGCTCCATTGATTGAGGCGCGCCAGAGAGGCCGCAATGAACAGGCTTACAATCATGGCACCATAAAATAAGCCAATCCATATTTTTGATTTATTCCCGAACAGGCGGGCGGTGGATTTGACCCCCACCAAGGCATCATCTTCACGATCCTGATGGGCATAGATAGTGTCATAGCCAAGGGTCCAGAACAGGCCGGCGGCAAACAGGAACAGGGCGGGCAGGGACAATTCGCCAATCATCGCTGTCCAGCCCATCAAGGCCCCCCAATTAAAGGTCAGCCCCAGCCATGCTTGCGGCCACCAGGTGATGCGTTTCATAAAGGGGTAGATCGCCACCAGCCCCAGAGAGGCGAAACCAAGCCAGCGCGTGGTTCCATTAAAGCTCAGCAGAACCAGAAGGCCGATCAAACACAGACCGACCATCAACATCATGGCGTGCAAAACTGATATACGCCCTGATGCCACCGGCCGGTTGGCGGTGCGGGCGACCTGTTTATCAATGTCACGGTCAACAATGTCATTATAAACGCATCCAGCAGAACGCATGACAAAGGCGCCAATGGCGAACAGGAAGGAATAGATGAGTAGGGTG
>JALWRV010000195.1 GCA_027080545.1 Parvularculaceae bacterium | reverse complement strand
CTATAACCGTCCGCCTGCATGGATTCCCTACGCCCTTGGCAATATCGCCCTGTTGGCAGCCATTTTCTCTCTATTCCTACTATTTCGGCGACAACATCAAACCATCCAACATTTGCAACGGGCTATTGGCAATTTTTCGGAAGAACGCCAATTTGTCGGTGACAATGGATCCGGTCTGTGGACATTTGACATTAAAGAGCAGCGCTTGACCCTGCCGCCAAGCCTGTGCGCGACCTTGGGCATCGAAATTTCTACACTCTGCTTGCGTGAAGCCTCGGGTCTCGCCCACCCCAAAGACGCCCGTAGGGCCCTCGCCCTTTGGAGTGGTAGCGATGAAAGCCGACGCTCAATCCAGATTCGCCTGCGCGGAAGAGATAATCAATGGGTTTGGGCACTGTTTCGGATCGCTTCGGACAAGAGCGGCGATAGTCGCCGCGGCCTCGCACTATTGTTGGGTGATGAGGCGCTTGAGGATTCCCGCGCCGCCAAAGCCGAAGCGCGTCTTATCGATGCCATTGAATGTATTCCAGAGGCCTTTTTATTATGGGACCGGTTTGGTCGATTGGCCGCATGGAACCGGCGTTTTTGTAATATTTTCCAAATTCCCCCATCGCAACTCAAGACCGGTATCAGCGCCGGACAGCTTACCAACCTTTCTAAAGAACATGCGGATTTGATTGCCGCGCATTTCTGCCCCCCAAGCGATGGTCTTGAACAAACCGATGAAATTGCCCTGCCGGGAGATCGCTGGGGTCATATTTCGCGCCGCCGCACCATAGAGGGCGGATGGGTTTGCATTGCCGCTAATGTCACGGACTTGAAACGCCGCGCCAAAGCGCAAATGCGCAAAGAGCGCGAATTGGAAATGACCGTACAAACGCTCGAACAATCCCGAGCCGAATTGCGCGAGGCGCTTCACTCCTATCAATTGGAAAAGAAAAGAGCGGAAGACGCGAGCCGTGCCAAGTCGGAATTTCTCGCCAATATGAGCCATGAATTGCGCACCCCCTTAAATGCCATCAATGGTTTTTCACAAGTTATGCAATCCCAGCTTTACGGCCCCATGGGACATGAAAAATATGATGAATATGTCGCCGGTATTTTACAGTCAGGCCGACATCTCCTGACCTTAATTGAAGATGTGCTGGATCTGTCCAAAATCGAAGCCGGCAAAATGGAGCTTAGTATTGATGCGGTTGATATTGAGCGATTGTTGAACGAAGGCTTGCGCTTTGTGGAGCCCCAAGCCAATGAGGCCCATATCAGCCTACAGGCTTGTGTGACCAATCTGCCGTCCATCTGGGCCGATGCACGAGCAACCAAACAAGTCTTGGTCAATTTACTATCGAATGCGGTTAAATTTACACCAGAAAGCGGGTCGGTGACCGTCACGGCGCAAGCCGATCTCGATGCGGTCACGGTGCTGGTTGCCGACACGGGCATTGGCATTCCGCGCGAGCAGATGCCACGGCTGGGCGAGCCTTTTGAACTGATCGAAGATCATTTTGCTAAAAGCCGTCGCGGTTCGGGGCTGGGGCTTGCCCTATCAAAATCATTGCTGGAACTGATGAACGGCATTTTGGTTATTGCCTCGGAACCCGGACGCGGCACTGTTGCTGCTTTTTGTTTGCCCCGGCGCCCTGGTGTTTTGGTGCAGGTGCCAGAAATATTACAAGGTCGTGGGCGGGTGTTGACAAAAATGCCAACGGTGCAAGCCCGCGATGATGTGGTTCAGTTGCGCGATCGATTTGCCAATAATGAAACAGAAATCAACCGCGCCGCAGAATAGTATTTCGCAATAGCCCACACAATGTTCCTTGCGAGGTGCCACTTTTTCCCTCTTATCTATTCATCATTATTCCGTTCTTGTTTCCGGTGTTGCCTTGCCCGTCGATTATGCTGGCGCCGGCGCTCTTGCATATGTTGGCGCATTTGTTCTTGTATCGCCGCCAACCGTTCTGGTGGCAGCGCCGCCAAACCATCTGCCAGAGAGTCCGATATTAATTTGATTTGCGCTTGTTCCAACGCGGCCAATTCATCGACCGCCCTATCATAGGCGTCACGATCTATCGGCGTTTGTAGCAATAATTCTACCGTTAAGCGACGCGCTTTGCGAATAGCCACCGCCTGACGGCGTATCTCAGGCATGGTTTGCTTTAAAGCCTTGCGAATAGTTTTCCTATCCGCCGGGGTTAGGGCTTTTGTTTGCAAAAACCCCCGAGCAAAATTCATAGGGCTATCAATAGGGGGACTATCAATGGGAGGACCATCAACAGGGGGGGGAGCTTCTTCAGACGAGGGGCGCAAAGGTTCTTCTTGGTTGGAGGCAGGCAGATGGCGGCCTAAAAATTGTCCTGCCATAAAACCGACCCCCAACAAGTTGAGCGCTACGGAAAAAGCCAAAATGCCATACCATGAACGTTTCATCTATCCCTCTTCACCAAAGGCTTCAAAATCTGACCATATATCCTGCGCATAGAGCAAGAACTCTTGTTCTTCATTGAGCCTATCGCCGGGTCCTAAGCGCGTGACCTCCCCCCAAAAGCCCAAACCAACCCCCAGAAGAATGGCCCCGGCCATGCTGACAGCCGCAACGGGGCGCAAAAATTCTTGTGCCACTTCCAAAAGCTCACGCCACAAAGTCACTAAGGGCGCTCTATCGGCCTGTTTGTGGCGGGAAAATTCCGCCAGCACAGCCAACCGCCGCGCCTCGGGAAAAGCGGGCGGTTTATGGGTTTGGCGATCCTTATGAATAATCGCGTCAATATATTGTGTGTCGTCCATCTTTTTTCTCTATCTTCTCCACCGCCTTACGGGGTACCGTTTATGCCCGCCGCTTCTAGCCTTGCCCGCAAAGACCGCCTGCCACGGGCTAATAGCGATTCCACCGCCTCGACGCTTACCGACAATATTTCAGCCGCTTCAGCATTGGAGCGATCCTCATAATGACATAAAATAATTGCCTGGCGTTGGCGCACGGGTATTTTTTCCAAAGCCTTCAATAAAGTGCCTGCCAATTCATCTTTAACCATTTTCTCATCGGCCAATAAAACCTCATCGACCCTTTCCGGCACCCTCTCTAGGCCAGATATTTCGCGTTTGGAGCCGGCTTTCCTTAGATGATCATAGCATTGGTTCATCAACACCCGGTGCATCCATGTCCCAAACAGAGCCTTGCCGGACTGCCAGCGCGGTGCTTGCTTCATTGATTTTATGAATGTCTCTTGAACCATATCTTCCGCCAGCGCCCTATCGCCAACCATTCGCCAAGCAACAGCCATTAGCCGATCCCCATGGCGCGCCATCAAGGTTGACAGCGCGGCCTCATCGCCCCGAGCCATGGCCTCGACCAATGGCTGATCTGGATCCCTGCTGCGCAAACTCGCGTCCGCCCTTCATCTGCGCCCTATCGCCTCTTATCTTCAACGGCTCAGGCGCGCCTATCCGTCGCTTATTTTTCCGATGATTTGTTGGAAATGTCCCTGCACTAAATGGCGTGTTTTGGTGATTTTTCGTTCCAATTCCGCGAAATTCTTACATCCAACCATGCGAATGAGGGCTGATTGTTGCCGAGGCTGCAAATCTTCTGGCCGGGTTACGCCACCAACGCTTGCCCTTTCAAAGTGCAAAATATGATCAAAAAACAACCCGGCTTCATGCAATTCGCGCGCCCTTGCCCGCGACACATGGCCCTGGCTTTCCAATTGTGCCAACGCCTCTAGCATGTGACAAGGATAGCGGCCCTCTTTTCGCGGATGCAAAAGAGACAAGGCTTGGATGATGAAATCAATATCCGTTAAGCCGCCCCATAATCGCTTGATATCCCAATCAGACAAAGGCGGCTTTTCTTGCAAAAGGCGTTTGCGCATATCAAGAATATCCGCACGCACTTGATCAGGGTTTAAGGGGTGGCGCAAAATCTCTGCAATTGTTTCAGACAGTTTTTCTGCCAATGGGGGCGCGCCATATATCACACGCGCTTTCAACAACGCCATGCGCTCCCATATCCATGCGTCGTGGTGATAATATTTGTGAAATGAATCATACGAAACCGCTATTGGCCCGGCCCGGCCCGAGGGGCGCAACTGCATGTCAATTTCATAGAGCCCCCCTTCTTGGGTTTGCACACTAAGCCCCGTGACCAATCGTCGCACATAGCGCGTGACCCATGTGGCCGCATCCATCGGCTGATCCGTCTTGGCACGCTCAAGGGGGGCATAGACAAAAATCAGATCCAAATCCGATGTTGTGGTCAATGCGCGGGCCCCCAACCGACCCAATGCGATGATAGCCACCTCTGCCCGAGGCGGATTTCCCCTTTGCACCATGCGCGCACCTGTGGCGGCACTCAAGCGCCGCACCGCTTGTTCCGCCGTGGAGGCAAATTCTCGCCCTGCCTCCAGCGCCTCTATCTGCTCGGTGAGGAACGCCACATTGGTTTTAAACTTTCGCTCTGAGACAGCGCGACGAACCTGATTGAGGGTGAACTCATAATCTTCCTCTAGCCCCGCCTCAGACAGGGCATCGCTACCAGCCTCACCCTCATTGGTGTCTCCTGCCAAACCCGTTCGATGCAAAAGATTCTCAATCAAATAGCTATGGTTGGCCAAGCGCGCCCCCAAAGGAGGCGATAGGTTAATCAAATCGATCAGCTCTTTCATAAGGGGGAGCTTATTGAGGAAAAGAGAAAATACCTGCACCCCGGCCGGCAATTGTTCCAAAAATCGGGCGAATGATTTGAATGTCGCATCGGGGTCATCGCTATCAGAGATTTGCACCAATAGCGATGGCACCAGACGGGTTAGCAATTCGCGCCCGCGCACGCTTCTTGTGGCACGCATTTTTCCCATATGCCATTGGCGAATGGTTGTGGAAATGGTTTCAGCATCATCAAAGCCAAGAACCTCCAGCGTCTTTAATGTTTCAGGGTCATTTTCCACCCCTGTAAAAACCAAACTGCCCGCCTGCACACTTAGATCTTCTGCCTCTTCAAACAATGCCGCATACCAGTTTTGAACGGTGCGCAAATGCGCTTTCAAACAATGCGCCAGATCTTCAATCGAGGAAAAACCAGAAAGCCGCGCCAAGATTAATTGATCTTGCCCGTTGGTGGGAATTTTATGGGTTTGGGCATCTTCTATCATTTGCAGGCGATGTTCGAGATTGCGCAAGAACAGATAGGCCGCCCGCAACTGGTCAGCGCATAGGCGGTTTATTTGACCGGCCGCACATAAACCTTCAAGGCTTTGCAGGGTTTCTCGTGAGCGCAATTGGGGGTGTTTGCCGCCCAAAATTAATTGCTGGGTTTGCACAAAAAATTCAATTTCTCGAATACCGCCACGCCCCAATTTCAAATCATGGCCATCAAATTCGATGTCCCCCCCACCTTTTACCGAGTAGATCTGTCGTTTTATAGAGTGAATATCTTCAATCGCGGCATAGTCGAGATATTTGCGCCATATAAAGGGGCGCATCATTTCAAGAAATTTTTTCCCCAAAGCCGGATCGCCCGTAACAAAACGCGCCTTGATATAGGCCGCTCGCTCCCAATTTTGCCCTGACATCTCATAATAGCGGGCCGCAAAATTCAAACTGATTGCCGCCGGTGTTGAGCTGGGGTTAGGGCGCAGGCGCAAATCGGTGCGAAACACATAGCCATCTTCGGTTTGATCATTGAGCATGCCCACCGCCTGATGGGTGACCCGTCTCATAAAACGTTTGAGATCAAACCCTCGCGGACCTGTTCCCGCTCCGGTTTGGTCAATAAAAGGCATCGCCGTGGGATCGAACAATATGATAAGATCAATATCGCTGGAATAGTTTAGCTCTCCTGCGCCCAACTTGCCCATGGCAAATATTGAAATACCAAACCGCGATTGCTCCAGTGCCGCCAAGTCAAATATACCGGCGGCCTCCCCCATCTCTTGGCTTATCGCGGCCTTAAAGGCGCAGGCGATACACGCATCGGCAAAGTCGGATAGGCTTTGCATAATATCAATCTCGGGCACCACTTGACCCAAATCAGCCAAGGCCAAAAACAGGGCACAGCGCGTTTTTGCCTGACGGAGTAAACGCATTCTGGTGTGGTTGTCCGGTTCAAGCGTGGCCGCCTGAACCGCATCAATAATGGTCTCCATGACCGTACCCATCGGCATCGCCATCATTTTTTCAAACGGGATGAACTCTTGCACCATGGAGCGGCGCAAGAACGGCGATAGTTCTGCAACCACACACAGAAATTCTTGCACGGGAGGGGGCAAGTGCGCGATTTCGGGATGGGCAATAATCATTTCATCACGCCAACGGGCGCGAAAGGCCATCGCTTGTGCTGAATCCCCCGGCTTGGGCAAACCCGCTTGCCCTGCCATCAGATTTTCGAATAATTGCTCGCCCAAAATGAGTGGGGAGTTGCCTAAGCCCTTTTTCATGGAACCAA
>JALWRV010000194.1 GCA_027080545.1 Parvularculaceae bacterium | reverse complement strand
TGCCAATGTCAATATTGGCTCGTCCGGGGCAGAAATAGGCGGTGCCTTTGGGGGTGAAAAAGAAACCGGCGGCGGGCGCGAATCTGGGTCTGATGCGTGGAAGGCCTATATGCGCCGACAAACCAACACCATAAATTGGTCGAGCGAGCTGCCCTTGGCACAAGGGGTCAGCTTCGACGTTTAGGCTTGGCTTGTCTGGGGCGTTGCGATGCCACGCATCAGACTTATGGTTTGTTGTTGGTTTGTTATCGGGTGGATTATTATTGGGCCGCTTTGGCCATGGCCTGATCGAGATCTGCGATCAAATCATCGGGGTCTTCAAGACCGATGGACAGGCGGATCAACCCTTCGCTGACATTGCACTGCGCGCGCACCTCCTCGGGCACCCCGGAATGGGTGGTCGAGGCCGGGTGGGAGATGAGCGATTCAGAACCGCCCAAAGACACGGCGAGCTTGAACACTTGCAAGGCGTTGAGCAGGCGGAAGGCGGCCTTACGGTCCCCATCCAAGGTGAAGGCAAAGGTAGAACTGGGGCCGCTACATTGGCGTTGGTAGAGGGCCTTATAGCGTGGTTCTTCGATGAAATCCGGATGGTGCAGCGTAACCTTCATGTGCGGATTGTCCGCCAGCCAAGCTGCAACTTTGTGGCCCGACTGGGCGGCACGTTCCATGCGTAAAACCAATGTTTCCATAGATCGACCAATCATCCAGCTGGTATGAGGGTCTAGATTGAAACCAAAGGAATTACGCACAGCGCGCACCATATTCATATGGTCTTTGCTGCCGGTAATACCCCCGGCGATTAAATCACTATGGCCACCAATATATTTGGTCAGCGAATAGAGGCTCATATCGATACCATGGGCTTGTGGGTTTTGGAATATGGGGCCCATCATGGTATTGTCGCAAACCGAAACCGGGCGCTGGCCGGTTTCTTTTTCATAGGCGTCAATGGCAGATTTAATGGCCGCCAAATCAATCAGCGCATTGGTGGGGTTGGCCGGGGTTTCCATAAAGACGAGTTTGACAGGGCCCAAGGTCTTGGCTTGGGCGAAGGCCTCGGCGATGGCTTTGGGGTCTAGCCCGTCGGAAAAGGCAACCGTCTTGATGCCATATTCTGGCATCCATTTGCGGATCAGGGTTTCTGTGCCCCCATAGAGCGGGCTGGAATGGACAATCACATCGCCGGGACGCAAAAAGGCCAATAATACCGAGCTGATGACCCCCATGCCTGAGGCGCAGATGACGGCTTGGTCGGCATCATCGAGCAGCGCCAGCCGATCTTCGATAATTTCCACATTAGGGTGGTTAAAGCGCGAATAGACAAGGCCGGCACCGCCCTCGGGGGCGGGTTTGCGGCCGGCAGTGATGTGGAAAAACTCCTCACCCTCTTCGGCGCTTTTGAAGGCAAAGGTGGAAGTGGCGAAAATGGGGGGTTTGACCGATCCTTCCGACAAAAACGGATCAAATCCGTAGGACATCATTTGAGTGGCCGGGCTAAGTTTGCGGTTGCCAAGTGTGCGGCGCAGATGTTTAGGCGTGGTCATTTTTCCCTCATGATCGTTAAAAAGAGTGTCAGGGGTTTTAACGCCAATTTCATGGGGGGGACAGGCCATTGTGTGGCCGATTGCAGCGGAATGTTCGTGAGCATTGAAATATTGTTGCAGGTTGGGCTAATGTCGGCGAAATTTACACCAATGAGGGCTTTTCCATGAATGAGGATGCTGAGCGGATTACCATTTTAGCGGAAGAATTTACGGCTGCAGCGCTGGAATTTCACCGTGGCAGGATGTATGAAAAGGGATATGTGCTGGAAGGGACGATTAATAAGCGCCAATTCCAAATCATTGAGGGCGTAGAAAGCCCAAAAACATTGTTCGATGGCAAGGCGCTGTTTGCAGTGACCTTTATCAAGCGACAGAACGATTAAATGATTGAAATGTACCGGGTTGATGGGCTTTCGAACATCCCGTCAGCCGGACGGTTAGCCTGAATATTATCAGGTCCATAATAAAGGATATTGAATGACTAAGCACCGCTCTATGAAGCGAACCGTAAACACACCTGAAGAAGCCGTAGATGGGTTAATCGAACTTTATAATGAAAGTTCTGATGCGTTGCGCATGGCTTTTGCCCATTATATCGAAACCCGCGAGCCACCATCACGAGATGATCGCAAAGAGGGTAAGTTTTGTTACCCGCTTTTATCCATCACCTATCGACCAAAGGGGGCTGTGCCGGCCTTGTCGCGGGCCTATGGTAAGCTTGATGCGCCGGGTCTGTTTGAAACCGATATTACCCATCCGGCGCTGTTTCGCGATTATTTAGTCGAACAGCTCACCATCCTGCAAAATCAATATGGGTGCGAAATTTCTATTGGTCGTTCTGAATCAGAAATCCCCTATCCTTATGTTCTGGAAACCGCAAGCGGGGTTGATGTGGATGCCTTTCCCCCGTCCGAATTAGCGCGATTGTTCCCGACGCCAGATCTAGCTGCGGTTGATGATGCCATACCCAATGGGGATTGGTTGCCAAGTCTGGCGTTTGATTCCAACCGTAAAAGTCTTGATCCGGGTCATTTGTCCAGCGATATAAAGCGCCCCCTCAGCCTGTTTTCTGCTTTGCGTACCGATTATTCTTTGCAGCGGTTGCGCCATTATACCGGCACCAATCCGGCGGACATGCAACAATTTATTCTGTTTACGAACTATCACCGCTATATGGACGAGTTTGTGGATCTGGCTTTGGAACGATTGCAACAGTCTGATCTATATGATGAGCTGATTGCGCCGGGGGGCGTGCGGGTCAATAAAGATACAAAAGACGCCGCGAAACTGGTTCGCGCGGCCCCATGGCGGCGCCATCAAATGCCTGCCTATCATCTAACATCAAAAGGCGGGGCGGGTATTAGTCTTGTGAATATCGGTGTTGGTCCCTCCAATGCAAAAACCATTACGGACCATTTGGCGGTATTGCGGCCTCAATGCTGGATTATGATCGGCCATTGCGGGGGGTTGCGCCAATCTCAAAGATTGGGTGACTATGTGCTGGCCCACGCCTATTTGCGCTATGACGGGGTGTTGGATGAAGATTTGCCGCCAGAAATACCGGTGCCACCCATCGCAGAGATACAGCAGGCCTTGTTTGCGGCATCGGCAAGTGTCACCGGCGATAGCGGTGCGGAATTGAAATCACGATTACGCACCGGCACGGTGGTTACCAATGATGACCGGAATTGGGAATTGCGTTTTACTCATGAAGCGCGAAAATTTAACCAGTCTCGTGCAATTGCGGTCGATATGGAAAGTGCGACCATTGCCGCCAATGGCTATCGCTTCCGGGTTCCTTATGGCACTTTGCTTTGTGTGTCTGATAAGCCCCTACACGGAGAAATAAAATTGCCCGGTGCGGCCAACCGTTTCTACGAGCGGGCGATCTCTGAACATATGCGCATCGGTATTGAGACCATGGAACTATTGCGCAAGGGCGGCGCAGATGTATTGCATTCACGCAAATTGCGCAGTTTTGATGAGCCGCCATTTCGTTAAAGCCAGACGAAATATTCGTTTTTGTGTGTCGAGGAGTAGGCTATGGGTATAAAAAAATCATCGAGCATTATAGTGTTATTGATAGCACTGTTCAGCGTGGGGGCGTGTGCGACAATCGCGCAGCGCTCAATCGAAGACAGCCTACGCCATATCGGGATTCCAGATCGGCGTGCCGACTGTATGGGTAGTCAATTGCGTGATCGATTAAATGACAAAGATTTACGTGATCTTGCGAAATATCTCTCCACTCTGTCGCGTAGTGAAACACCGCATGAAGCTCTTGAGGCAATGGTGAAAATAGACAATGCGGCGGCAGCTGGTGCGATTACCGCGTCGGCAATTTCGTGTGCCTTTGCTCCGAAATAGGAGGTAAATGAAATGACCGCCCCCCAGCTCATACCTTTGGAAGGTCACTGTCATTCTGGTTTGCAAACTATTCGATCGGCCTTCGCCCAAACTCTTACCACAGATGGTGGCCGAGGGGCCAGCTTGGCGGTGGTGCGCAAAGGTGAGTTGATTGTTGATTTATGGGGGGGCTTTCAAGACAAGGTGGCTCGCCAGCCATGGCAATCGGATAGTCTCTCTTGTGTCTATTCCACCGGTAAGGCGGTCATGGCGATGCTTGTGGCCGAGGCGGTCGCTGAGGGGCTTTTGGATTATCGCGAGAAAGTAGCGGCCTATTGGCCGGAATTTTCCCAAGCTGGAAAGGCAGAGATAGACCTCTTCACCCTGCTTTCCCATCAAGGTGGATTATGCGGATTTGTTGATGAATTTGACCCTGCCCGCTGGCTTGATTGGTCAGCCACGGTTGCGGCTTTGGCGACCATGGAGCCGCTTTGGCCTCCGGGTACGGCCAATGGCTATCACCCGCAAACTTTTGGTTATCTCGCGGGTGAGTTGGTGCGGCGGGTACGGGGTAAATCGGTGGGTCAAGTTTTGCGCGACCATGATTTGAATCAGGGGGGGGATATTATATGCGGTCTGCGCGATGAGGAAATGAGCCGTAGCGCCTATATGATGAAGCCTTCAACACCACCGGTTTTGGGGGAGATTAATGAATTTACTCGTCTGGCTTTTCTCACCCGCTGGGCCTCTCCGGCTGGGGTGGCACGAGAACAATGGGCGGCGGCGGAAATTCCGGCGTCCAACATGCACGCCAATGGGCGGGGATTAGCAATGATGCTGGCCCCGTTGGTTATGGAGGCGGGTGATGCCGGGGCGCTTGATCGCTCGGTGCGGGGCGATATGTTCGCCGAGCAATGTTGCCGGGATGATCTGGTGCTTCCCTTCACGCTAAGTTGGGCAGCGGGGATGATGCGTAATAATAATGGTGTTTACGGCCCGAACCCGCAGACCCTTGGTCATTCCGGTTTTGGCGGTTCATGCGTTCTTGTGGATCCGGAGATGGGTTTGGTCATTGCCTATGTGCCGTCAAAAATGTCACCGGCTTTGATCGGGGATGATCGGGCAATTCTATTGATTGAAGCCATCTACGAGTCGCTTTAGAAGCGATATTGGTTTTTCCTTTCGTTGATTGATCTTCAATATTCATGCAACCTGCTTTTTCCTTGCCCGTGGGCCAGACTGTGAGTGATAACCCGGCAAGTGATTTGTCGGGGGTGACTCCTCAAGATATTTTGCAACGATTTTTCGGGTTTGAGCATTTTCGCCCCGGACAAAGCGAAATTGTCGATGCCATGTTGCGTGGAGACGATATTTTGGCGGTTATGCCAACCGGGGCCGGGAAGTCATTATGCTTCCAATTACCCGCCTTGATGCGGCCAGGGTTTGCGGTGATCATATCACCGCTTATTGCGTTAATGGAAAATCAGGTCGCTCTGTTAAAGGCAAGCGGTATCAAAGCGGCAATGCTGCATTCTGGCCGCACAAGAAAAGACAATATTAAAGACTGGCTTGCGGTAACCTCAAAAGCTGAAAATGGGGCGGCGCCCACTAAGCTGCTTTATATGTCACCGGAACGCCTCGCCACCCCCCGCATGCGCCAGGCGTTGGCAAAGCACACAATTTCCTATTTTGTGGTTGATGAGGTGCATTGCATCAGCCAATGGGGACATGATTTTCGTAAGGAATATATGGCCCTATCGGCCCTGAAGGATTATTTTCCTGATGTGCCGCTGGCCGGGTTTACGGCTACGGCAGATGCAAATACGCGAAAAGATTTGCTGGAGCGATTGTTTCCCAAGCCACCAAAACTATTCGTTACTGGCTTTGATCGACCGAATATAAAAATTTCCGTGGAAGAAAAGTCCCGTGTTGATAAACGTATTGTTGAGCTTGTGGGTGAGCGCCGGGGTCAGCAAAGCATTGTCTATTGTTTGTCGCGCAAATCCACAGAAAAAACGGCTGACTTGCTCCGCGACCATGGGCATGAGGCCATAGCCTATCATGCTGGGTTGGATGATGAGGTGCGCACTGAAATTTTGAATCGGTTTTTAACCGAAGACAATCTGATTATCTGTGCAACGATTGCCTTTGGTATGGGCATAGACAAGCCGGATATTCGCTATGTTATCCATCGCGACATGCCCTCATCAATTGAGGCCTATTATCAGGAATTAGGGCGCGCTGGTCGTGATGGCGCACCGGCTGAAGCCATCTTGCTTTATGGTCAAAATGATCTGTTAATGCGCCGTCGTATGATTGATGAAGGCGATGCGCCGGAGGCTGTTAAGCGGGCCGAGCGTCGACGCCTTGATAGTTTAGCGCATTATTGTGATAGCCACCAATGCCGCCGCTTTGATCTTCTGGGAAATTTTGGGGACGAGATTGGGCAGCCTTGTGGAAATTGTGATATTTGTCTGTCTGAGCGCCCAACCATTGATGGCACGTCTCATGCCAAAATAATCCTTCAGGCGATCGTGGAGACGGGCGAAAAT
>JALWRV010000193.1 GCA_027080545.1 Parvularculaceae bacterium | reverse complement strand
GCATTATGGTTTTTTTCCTGCCATTTCCCCGGAGACCCGGTGATGCCCGGCTGTCTTGGCCTTGATGCCATGTGGCAATTGGTTGGGTTTTTTCTCACCTGGTCCGGCAATCCGGGGGCTGGCCGTGCGCTGGGGGCAAAGGAAATCAAATTTACCGGACAGGTCTTACCGAGTGCCAAGCAAGTGCGCTATGAGATTGATATGCGTCGGGTCATGACCGGGCGTTTGATTCTTGGTATTGCGGACGCTCAAATGTTTGTCGATGACCGCCAAATCTATCAGGCCCAAGGGCTTCGGGTTGGCTTGTTCGACAAGGATGCGCTAGAAGGTGGGGCGTTGTAATCCGACAAAGCCTCGCAACAGAATGTGAATAATAGAAAGGCCTGCTCATGCGCCGTGTTGTGATTTCAGGAATGGGAATTGTCTCTTCCATCGGTAATAATCTGGAAGAGGTGGCTGAAAGTTTAAAGCAAACGCGTTCCGGCTTATCACACAGTACGGAATATGAGGAACTGGGCTTTAAAGCCCAAGTGGTCGGTCGTCCAAAACTTAAAGTCGAAGAAATTCTCGACAAAAAAACCCGCCGCTTTATGTCGGAAGCCCCCGCTTGGAATTATATTGCCATGGCTGAGGCCATTGAGACCGCTGGGCTGGATAAAGACAATATCACCGATCCGCGCATTGGTATTATCATGGGCTCTGGTGGCCCCTCTACCGCCGCCGTGGTCAATGCTGCGGATCTAACCCGCAAAAACAAAAGCCCACGGCGCATCGGTCCAACCGCTGTCCCTAAAAGTATGAGTTCTTCTCACTCGGCCACCTTGGCCGTGGCGTATAAGATTCAAGGCATCAACTATACCATCTCGTCTGCGTGTGCGACCTCGATCCATTGCATTGGGGCTGCCTATGAACAGATCCAGATGGGCAAACAAGACATGATTTTCGCCGGGGGGGGCGAAGAATTAAACTGGTCCATGTCAAACCTGTTCGATGCCATGGGGGCTATGTCGAGCAAATATAATGATACGCCAGAAAAAGCATCCCGCGCCTATGACAAGGATCGCGATGGCTTTGTTATTGCCGGTGGCGCGGCAGTTGTAGTGGTCGAAGAGCTGCAACATGCCTTAGACCGCAAGGCCCCCATCTATGGAGAAATTCTCGGCTTTGGTGCCAATTCTGATGGCTATGATATGGTTGCCCCCTCCGGCGAGGGCGCGGTGCGCTGTATGCAATTGGCCATGGCCACCACCGACCGGGAGATTGACTATATCAATACCCATGGCACTTCGACACCGGTAGGAGACAAGAAAGAGACAGCCGCCATTCGCGAAGTTTTTGGCGAAAAAATCCCGCCCTTCTCATCAACCAAATCTTTAACCGGCCATTCTCTTGGCGCGGTTGGGGCACAAGAAACCGTATTTTCCCTATTGATGATGCGCGATAATTTTCTCACCGCTTCGGCCAATATTGAAAATATCGACCCGGAGTTTGCCGATTTACCCATCCTGCGGGAACGTCAGGACAATGCCAAAATCGATACTTTTTTGACCAATAGTTTCGGCTTTGGCGGCACTAATGGCTGCCTCGTGGTTGGACGGTATAAGGATTAGGGTCCGGCAATTTTGCTTGAAAAATGCGCGCTGTTGGCCACCCTCTCGCCGCGCTGGCGCTACGGGTCAAGGCCCGACCATGCCAGTTCTAGATCAGGCTTTTTTCCCGAACAGCTTTTATAAACTTGCGCGAAACCGGCGCTTTGGCACCAGACTTCAGGACCAGCACTGTGCGACCACTCTCACGTCTGGTGTCTGCAACGCCCTTACTGGCAACCCACCAGGAACGATGGGTCTGTAAACCATCAGCACCCGCAAGTTCGCGCATCGCATCGGTAAGCCGCATCAGGATTAATTCTTCACCGCGATCTGTGTGGACACGCAAATAATGATCTTCCGAGGAAACCGCATACAACACCGAACCATGATACTTCACTGGCAAGCGTTCAAGAAAAACTCTGGCGCTATCGCCAGCGCCTTGCGCAACAAAGTCTTCATGCGCAAAACTACGATTGATTAAATAACCAATGCCCGTCAAAGCAAGTGAGATGACCCAGACCAAACCGTAAAGGGTGATCCAGTAACTTACCGGTACATAGGGCCCAATATAGCTTTGAACCAGTACCACAACGACCGTAATTACCAGCGCTATCGCCAATGAAATCAACAGCAATTGCAGCATAATATGCAGTGGTGGCAGAAATTTAGTGACCAGCCACAAGCTGGCCTCGCCAACCAGTGAGCCGATAATGATCAACCCCACCCAGTAGAGCCACCGCCCCCAAGGTTGAAGGTTTATGGTTGCGTCATAAGGGTCGATGAAAGCCAGAAAGCTACCGAAAGCGATCAGAATCGCCAGAGTGCGGCCTCTTCTTTTCCAGTCAATCGCGATGCGCATGCTGCAAGCCCCCTGATTTTGCGCTTCGCCAATGACTTTGGCATCTTTTGACGAAGGATTCCAGCGCTTTCACGCATAAGCGGTGGCGCTAAACTGCCTGTCTGGCAATGTTGACCATGCAGCCGGAACGTTCGGCGCACAACATCAAGGAGAAGACAGATGCAACGCTTATTATCCACCCTTACCGCCCTCGCAGCCCTTGGTCTGGCATCAACAGCCCATGGCGCAACATTGGATGCACCATCGGGCGAGACAAGTTCGCTTGATATCGAGATCACGGGTATCCAAAAGATAAGTGGCTCCGTTCGTATCGCCCTTTTTCTGGGCAATGAAGCATATGACAGCAGCGATGCGCTCAAAGCTGTCATTGTCGATGTAACTGGTGAAACTATTTCAGTTTCCTTTGCTGAACTTGAGCCCGGCCTTTATGGCGTCAAACTTTTTCATGATGTCGATGGCGATGGCAAAATGAAAACCAATGCCCTTGGCATGCCCACGGAGCCTTATGCGTTTTCCAACAATGCGCGCGGCCGCTTTGGGCCCGCCAAGTGGAAAGATGCCTCTTTTGAAATTGGCCCTGAAACCGCTCTTCAAACAATAATTTTGAAATAAATGCCTCAAAAAATAAGCAAGATGTGATATCAACGCACTACCGGAAATCAACCAAAGTTTTGTAGTGCATCATTCGCAGGCACGAAAGAGGGGCAATTCATGGCGATCAGTGAGATAGATTTCATTTTTCAAACAGCCGGACGGCTTGCCATGCTCGGCTGGGTGATGCTGCTATTGCTGCCGCGTAAATGGCCCTTTGTTTTATCGATCACGGGCTGGGTCATTCCGGCGCTGATTGCCATTCCCTATAGCGCGCTTATTCTGGTTGCTTTTCTTGGAGCCGATGGCGGCTTTGGCAGTTTTGCCGATGTCAAATCCCTGTTTCAGGATGATCGGGTGCTGCTGGCCGGATGGCTGCATTATCTTGCCTTTGATCTTGTCATCGGCACGCTGGTAGCGCACCAAGCTGACGCAATGAAAGTATCTCGTATTTTGCAAGCACCACTACTCATTCTATGTTTTATGCTCGGGCCATTCGGGTTTTTAATCTTTGCCCTAATGAAACTATTTCACCATCTCTTCCCCGCTAATAAAGAGGCCCTTGCAGCATGAACAATCTATCCTTTTCAGAACGTCTCTGGTGGTATACGGGCGCTATCATGCTGGCCTTGGCGGTGCCTATGGTGCTTGCCTCTATGATGGATGGGCGCGAGATCAATGATATCAATATTTGGACCAAGCCGATTAAATTTTCATTCTCCCTTGCCCTGCATCTTTTCACCCTCGCTTTTTTGCTGCGCTATCTACCAAAACCATATCACTCCGCGCGACTGTTTGGATTTTTAGCCGCTTTGGTGAGCATTGCTGCGCTTTACGAAATGGCTTGGCTCATAGGCCAATCCATGCGCGGGGTGCCTTCGCATTTTAATTTTTCAACCAGTCTGGATATTACCCTCTATCGGATGGCTGGTGTCGGGGCGGTGACTTTGATCATCCCTGCCCTGTTTATGGGGCTTAAATTTATGCGCCTACCCTCGACACCTGAACTGGGGTCTGGCTTTCGTCGCGGGGCCGGGTTAGGGCTGGTTCTGGGGTTTGTTTTGACGCTTTTGATGGCAGGCTATATGTCCGCTGGTCAAGGCCATTGGGTTGGCGCTGCCCCAAGCGATGCTGATGGCATGGTGATAACCGGATGGGCACGCGATGGCGGGGACTTGCGGGTCGCGCATTTTTTCGCCACCCATTTGATGCAAATGCTCCCATTTACGGGTTTTTTGGCCGACAAAATTTTTTCTGGTTATCCGGCCCGCGCCAAACTATTGGTCTGGCTAGCGGCAATAAGCGGCGTCACCTTGGTGCTGTTCACCTTCTTGCAAGCCAAAGCGGGCCATGCCTTTCTGGCTTAAGACTTTATTTTGGGAATAAATCTTCCGGTATTTGTGAAAATGAAAAGCCGCGCGGTCTGGCGCGCACCGCCCACTTGATCAACAGGGGAAGGGAGACCGCTATGATACCAAGTTCCATCAACGCGGCTATAGGCCAACTTCCCAACGGTAACGGCAAGCTGATGAGGATGAAAGCTAAGAAGAAAATTATGAAAATAATAGAAATAAGCTGTGCCCAATAGGACGCGGGGGGCGACCCTACCATGAGCGGTAAATCTTTTCGCTGCCGAGCAATTTCCGCAAATAGGTCTTTGGTGAATTTCGTGAACGCCGTAGATTGATCGACGAAATTTCCGAAACTTTCATAAGACATATTTTCAAAAATAACCGGCGCGCCTGTGGCACTTTTAAGCGTGAGCAAGAAGCGATTGGGTTTCATGCGGGTTGGCGCATAGGTCAAGCGCACATTGGCAAGATCTGACCATAAAATGCGCACCCCGCTGCTTTCACCACGTACTTCGCTTATTTCTCGCTCATCGAAACGGATAATCCGCTTGGTTTTCTCCAAAACGCTTTTTCGCCATTGATATTCGCTCACCAAATGCTTCCCCTTCCCTCTGCTCTTTCTCCAATGCTATCCGAATCTCATGAGCACTGAAGGAGCGTAAATATTGCCTATCGGCCCAGAGCTGTCAAAGTGTCCCATAGTCTGTCGCAAAAGCAGGGTAAAATGAATGAATTTAATCTCAGCCAGAGCGCTTGCCCGCCTCGCCCATCTCGGCTAATTCTGGAGCAGCAAATATGAGGATTTTTTTATGAGCGGCGATAAAGACCAATTCCCCACCGGAGATCTTTTGCAAGGCAAACGCGGCCTGATTATGGGGGTCGCCAATAAGAACTCTATCGCTTGGGCGATCGCACAACAATTACACGCACAAGGGGCCGAATTGGCCTTTACCTATATTGGTGAAGCCTTGGAGCGGCGCGTGCGGCCTTTGGTGGAAAGCCTTGGGGCTGAAATAATGATCCCTTGTGATGTGATGTCTGATGAGAGCATGGATGCCGCTTTTGCAGAAATTGAAAAAATTTGGGGCAAGTTTGATTTTCTGGTTCACGCCATCGCCTTCACGGACAAGGAGGCGCTGAAAGGCTCCTTCATAGAAAACACCACGCGAAAAATTTTCCGCGATACTATGGATGTATCGGCCTTTTCTTTCGTGGATGCGGCCAACCGTGCAGCCAAAATGATGAATGATGGGGGGGCGATGATCACCCTCACCTATCTTGGGGCCGAGCGGGTGCTGCCTAACTATAATGTCATGGGCGTGGCCAAAGCGGCGCTAGAAGCCTCGACCCGCTATATTGCTCGCGACCTTGGCCCACGCGGCATTCGCGTTAATGCCATTTCTGCCGGGCCGATCAAAACCCTCGCGGCCGCCGGCATTGGCGGCGGGCGACATATGTTCAGCTTTAATCGCAAAGCGTCCCCCTTGCGCGATGATACGGACCCGGCTGGTGTGGCGGGCGCCGCGCTCTATCTCTTGTCAGGCTTGGGTAAGTCCTGCACCGGCGAAGTGCTGCATGTGGATGGAGGCTTCCACATTGTCGGCATCCCCGATGAAGACGCCCTTCAGGAGGGTTAGGTAACATTTCCGTGTGTTCGTGGTTACAAGGTCCGTTCACGCCTTGCGCCTGTAGTACATACAGGATGTATTATAATGGCTATGATAAAATCTTTCGAACGCATTTTTCTCACGCTTATCACTGGCGGGGCTGCATTGGCACCAATACTTGCCCATGCAGCACCGATCACATTTAATACTGCCCTGCCGCTTAGCGAAGACGAGCACCTATTTCGTCAACAATTTATTTTTGCTGAAGCCAGTGACAATCTATTGGGCCTCGAGCGGGATGTGGAGACCTTTAAGGCGGTTTCGGTGTTCGGCTATGGCTTGAACCGGAGATTGGCGCTGTTCGGGGTGGTGCCTTTTATTTCACAGGATAAGAAAATCGGCACGCTCAGCGATAGCAATTCCGGTCTTGGCGATGTCACTCTGTTTGCCCGCTATGAGGTTTTCCGCCGCGACAGGCTA
>JALWRV010000192.1 GCA_027080545.1 Parvularculaceae bacterium | reverse complement strand
ATTTTCAAACAGCTCGGCAAAGCCCGCCTCCGGCCCGGAATGTTCGGTGCCCGCAATGGGGTGAGCAGGCACAAACAAAGGCGGCAGGTCTGGCAATTGCGCGAGGCTGTTTTTGACCGAGCCCACATCCATGATGATGGCCTCACGTGGGGCATGGGTGGCAATCTCGTCCAGAACAGTTGCCATCGCCCCCATGGGAACGGCCAAAATGATCAGTTCTGCCTCGGGCAGCGCGGCGGAAAAATCGGTCTCGACCCGATCAACTATTTTTTTGTCCCGGGCAATGGTTTGCACAGCCGGGCTTTGATCGACACCGATGATGGTTTTTGCCAATTTTTTCTTTTTTATGGCGTGGGCCAGAGAAGAGCCGATGAGGCCAATACCGACGATCACGATTTTTTCAAAGGGGGGGCGTTTTTCTGTCATGGGCGATAAAATTTCTGAATGGCGGCGATCAGGGCATCATTAGCCTCGGTTGAGCCGATGGACATGCGCAAAAAATCCGGCAGGAAATATTCTTTAACGGTGCGCACCATGGTGCCGGTTTGGGTGAGGTGATGGTTCAACGCATCGGAGCGCTTCATCCGCGCTTCCAACGCGCTGTCTGGCTGACCCACCAGCAAAAAATTTGTATGGCTGGGGATGAAGGGCACATCCAACGCTTGCAATGCGGCCGCCAGTTTTGTGCGCTCGGTTTTATTATGGGCGAGATGGCGCGCGACAAAATCCTTATCGGCCAGCGCCGCGATGCCCGCTGCCTGAGCGGGGCTGGAGACATTAAACGGACCGCGAATACGGTTTAGCACCTGCAAGATTGAGCTTGGCCCATAGCCCCAACCAATTCGCAAGCCCCCCAAGCCATAAAGCTTGGAAAAGGTGCGGGTGGTGAACACATTATCCGCACCGCTTTCAATGGCCTCTGACACCATGGCGCGGCCATCTTCATAAGCCTCATCTTCCACATATTCCGCATAGGCTGCGTCAATGACGAGAAGAATATCGTCGCGCAGACTTGCTCGCAGGCGGCGCATGTCAGAGCCTGAAATGAGGGTGCCCGTGGGGTTATTGGGATTGGCCAGCATCAGCATTTTGGTATTGGGCTGTACCGCCGCCAACAGCGCGTCCACATGGGTGGTCAGATCTTGTTCGTCCGCATAAATAATCTTCGCCCCATTGGCCTTGGCGAGGATGGGATAGATGGCAAAGCCATGACGGGACATGAGCAGGCTATCCTCAGGGCCGAGATAGGCTCGCGCCAGCAGGGATAATATTTCATCAGAGCCATTGCCCGCGATAATATGTTCAGGGGCAAGGGCAAAATGCGCCCCGACCGCTTCACGAAAATCACCCGCCCCCGCATCCGGATAGATATGCAATTTCTCGGCAGCCGCCCGATAGGCCGCCATGGCCATGGGGCTTGGTCCCAAAGCGCTCTCGTTGGACGAGAGCTTATAGACGGGGCCAGCGCTTGTGGGCGCTTTGCCGGGACTATAGGCAACAATATCGAGAATACCGGGACGCGGTGTTGGGGCGGTCATAGGGCGGGCTTTCATCAGGAAAAATACAGGTGAGAGCCGTTTTGCCCCTGCGCGGGCGGGTTTTCAAGCCTCAAGATTGCCGTGAGGGTATGAAGGTAACATATTATCTTTTAGTTTCACGTTGAAATGGATAAGCAGTGTCATAAATGCTGCCATCGCTTATCAAAGCAATCTCACGCTTGGTGATGTTACTGCTTTCAGGCACCCTGCCCCATAGATCAAATTGCACCCCATACCAATCATGCCGGTTATCTTTGGCAGACTTCACATCAACAGCAAAAAAAGTGGCCGTACCATCGCCGCTGGAAAAATGTATTTCAACGCCATAAATAACCGTAAATTGTGATATTGCTTTTTCAAGATGTAAACGCTGTTGTTTGGTAAATGGAAAAAACTTGCAATCCATATTATGAAGGCTTGCTGTTTGCTTTCGATAATCATTATGGATGACAATCTCACATTTGCCCTCATCAAACGAGGCATCAGAAGTAACAAGTGACACATCGGGCAGGTCTCGATGATATCGTTTAGGGAAGTCCGCCAAATCTTGATGGGCGCAGCCAGAAATCACGGTAAGCAGCGAAAGAAACAAGAGGGATTTGGTTATACTCATGGGGCCAAGGCTAGAATATAAGGGCCATTATGACAATCTATTTGGGTAAGCCCCGCACAACAAGGCTTGAGCCCCAGCGCTCCCCGCAGGCATGGCTAAGGAGGGGCGCAACACTGAGCAGAATGCCAAAAGTGATCAGACCCTAGCCAATCAATGGCTATGGTGCGCGATTAATTATCTGATACGGCGCCCAACTCTTTTCGCCGCCAGACGCCTGTTACTTTACCATACTTGTCATAATCCGTACCGGTGAAATTACTCGGCACTGGAGAAATATCCTTCCAAAGGATCAATGTGACGCCGTCAGAGCGAAACCCTGCCCACAATTCGGTTATTCTATTGCTATCATTAGGCCCGTCTAGTCTTTCGACTTTGCCTTCAATGGTCACCGCAAAAATCTCGACCTGCCCTTCGGCTCTAGTAAGATCAATATTCAATGATCGCACCGATTTGAACTTAGCCAGATGTTGACTGAAAATTACTGTCTGCACATCGGATAGAGAGAAAAACGTGCAGCCAATTTCATCAACGATCAACTTTTTTTGTACCTGAAAAATATCCAATTTTACGCGACAATTCCCATCAGCATATTGTTCCTCTCGTGCGATATGGCTGGCGACGGGAACTTCGTCGCCGGTATGGTTGAAAGCCATTGTTGAGAGATTGAGCAAAAGAGTGAAAAATATGGTCATATCATTGATCCCGTGACGGGCGCTTTGTTTGCGGGGTCGCATAGAGAAACGGGGTCCCTATCCGCCCTCTCATAGACATTTATCACCGTTGTGATTGAAAAGGTAGCGCCGTGCCCGGGCGCAAAATCCGTGCGCTGAGTTTTTCGACTTTACTGCCGCTGATGGGCACCGCCATTTCTTTGCGGGCCTCGACCATAATCACCCCGGACAAGGGCGGCCACAGCATCGACCCAGTGCGCTCCCATGTGCGGGCGGTGCGCACCACAAAGCCGGCATTGGTTGGCGGCATGAACAGAGCGCGGCTCCAGCGGGTTGGCACGAATAGAGAGGCGCGCAAAAAACGGTCGAGCTGGCCACGCCCCCAAGGACGCCCGGCCGCGAAGGGGGTTTTTTCCATCATCGACCATAGGGAGCGCCGATTGGCGGTGATCAACAACAAGCTGCCATCATCGGCCAACACCCGCCAGATCTCACGCAAGAGCTGGCGCGGGCTGGCGGCTTCTTCCAAGCCATGGACCACAATCAAGCGGTCCAGCGAGGCATCTGGCAAGGGCCATAATAGATCGTCGGTTAACACCGCCCCCACATGACCGCTGACCTGTGGTGAGGCCGCAACCGCACCCATGCCTTCGGGGGCCAATAGAATAACCCGCTCTGCATCGCGCAAACAATCAATATAGGGCCAGCCATAACCGAATATCCCCGTGCGGCAATGACGCACGCTGGGCCATGCGGCCTTTATCCGCTCGGACAAAAGCGTGTTTACCCGCAGGCCCAGAGGCGATTGGTAAAAACGCATATGATCCAGAATATCGGTCCGCATGGGCGCGTCTGTTTCCTTTTGGCTTTACTTGTGGCTCAACCTTTGTGGCTCAACCTTTGTGGCAATGGGCTGTTTTATGTCAGTGGGCTGCATTTTACCCGCCAACCATGTTAAGGAGACGTTAACCCTGAAAGGAACGCCTATGGCCCCCCGCCTGATCGAAAAGCCACATGCTATCATCGCACAAATTCCTTGCCTCAGCGATAATTATGGGTGGCTCATCCATGACCGGGAAAATGGCACCACCGCAGCCATCGACACCCCTGATGCCGATGCCATTAATCAGGTACTGGAAGCCCAAGGTTGGGATTTGACCCTTATCCTCAACACCCATTGGCATATGGACCACACAGGGGGCAATCTCGCCTTAAAAGACAAATGGGGCTGCACCATTATCGGCCCGGCAGCAGAAGGAGAAAAACTGCCCGGTCTTGATCGCCCGGTCCAAGAGGCCGACCAGATTGCCCTGGGCGCGATCAGCGCCGTTGTGATAGAAACCCCCGGCCATACGCTGGGCCATTGTGTCTATTATTTTGCGGATTGTGCCGCCGCCTTTGTCGGCGATAGCCTGTTCTCGCTCGGATGCGGGCGGGTGTTTGAGGGCACCCATGAACAAATGTGGCACTCCCTATTGCGTTTGCGGGCACTGCCGGACGAAACCGAGATTTACTGTGCCCATGAATATAGTTTGGGCAATGGGCGTTTTGCCCTGTCGATTGATCCGGACAATAGGACCTTGCAAAAGCGCATGGCCGATATTGAAGCGTTGCGGGCGGATGATTTGCCGACCATCCCCACCAAACTTGCTATAGAAAAAGCGGCCAACCCGTTTTTGCGCGCCGATGACGGGATTTTACAAAAAACGCTCTCCATGAAAGGGCAATCGGCGGAAACCGTGTTCGCCCATATTCGTCAGTCTAAAGATCGTTTTTGATTGAAGGTTTAGCGCAAAACCCGTTCCAGATAGGCGCGGGTGCGATCATAGCCATTGCCCCCTCCGGCCCCATAGCGCAACGTGCCCCCGGAAAGAGAAGGACCAGAGCCATCACCGAAACATTGGAAGTTTTTGATCTTTGCTTGTACTTGCGCTTTTAATCCGCCCCGACAAACCGCTTCTAGCGCGGAAAGCGCATCATCACACGCATCAACCAAAGAGCCGCGTGCTGGAGACCAATTTTGGCTACGCCCCCAATTGATGCTGGCAGAAATGCGGGTTTCGCACACGGATGAGGTAAAGGCGGCCTCGCGGCGCAAATCCGCCTCATCATGTTGTTGCGCGCGCATATCACGCAAAGATTCTTGCGCGAACACTGGCGGCTGAGGTTGAACCCAAAAGCGATCATCACCTCGACCCCAGGCCCCAGCGTGCGCACTCGCCACCAAGGACGCCACCGCCAATATGGTCAAAGAAATTCGCATGGGTAATAAATAGCGCATAACAGGTTAATAGATGTCGAATACGGCCCACGAAAGACAGGAATAAGGCCGAACCGCGACATGGGGGTAATTTTCCCCTAAAAAGCCTCGCTAGGCCCCAATATAGCCCCTTAATTAAGCCGCCAGTGGCCCTTTTTTAAGAGGAAAAGGCCTACCCGTTCGGGCCCCGGCCCCTATAGATGGGCTTCGAGAAAGCGGGCAATGAGCATGGATGAGGGGCGACCGCGCACTGATTGCTCTGGTGCGTAAAGGATCAATAAAGTGCGCCCTTCGAGACGCACATCGGCCAGTTCAGCCCGGCGAATTTCCACCATATCGAGGCGTTTTTGCAAGACCGCTAGCCCAAGCGGATCAGAGGCAATCATATCTATGGCTTTGGCCGTGGTCAGGACCGTATCCGCCAGAGCAGCATTATCTTGTTTGGACGGGCCCGGCGCCACAAAGGGCACGAAAAGGCCGTGGCGTTGATAGAGAAGCTCGGTTGCCCGCCGCATTCTTTGCTCCACAAGAGCGCGATCGGCCGGGGGGGCCGTCATGTCTGGGCGCACCCCAACCACGGGCAACACCGCATGACCGGTGGCGAACACGTTGCGCACCTCCTGTGCGCCATCGGCCTGTGGCAGATAGAGGGTTGCGCCACCATTGGCCGTGACCCGCAACACGGTGGCACCGGTGACATCTTTATAGGTGACATCCCCGCGCGGCGAGCGTTTGGCGGTTAGTAGAAAAATCTCCTCGCCACCCACCCCATCAAGCAGGGCACATTCGAGACTGGCTTGGCGCTCGCCATCACATAGGTAGCGAATAAGGGCGGCATTCCCCTTGGCCTGAAAAGCGAATTTCTTGGCCCCCTCGGTGGTTTCAAAAAGCTGCGGCTCGCCGGTAGAAAGCTCCACAGCACTGGGGGCGCGACGGGTAAGCAAGGTAGCGAAGGGGTCATTTTCCGGCAATTGCGCCATGGCCTGACCTGAAAAAGCAGAGACCAGAAGCAGCAGGACCAAGGACAAAACCCCCCGCCCACGCAACAGCCCCCGCCGCCGGGGAGCGGACATGGCATGGGGTAAAAACTGTTTTGGTCGCAGGATTTTCATAGCCCCTCTTTCAAACATGGTTTTACGGCAAAAAACGGGCGTTTTGGTCACTTTTTTAAGAAAAACACCCTCTTAACCGGCCATATATTGACCACCATTGGCACTCAGCACCGATCCGGTAACAAACCCTGCCTCATCAGACACCAGATAGCTAACTGCCTTGGCAATCTCGCTGGCTTGGCCAAGACGTCCCACGGGAATTTGCGCAATGATTTTTTGCAACACATTTTCCGGCACCGCCGCGACCATATCGGTGGCGATATAGCCCGGCGCCACAACATTGA
>JALWRV010000191.1 GCA_027080545.1 Parvularculaceae bacterium | reverse complement strand
AAGAGGCTGTAGAAGTGATTGGCCAGCCCCACCGTTCTTCCCGCCCGGCCATGGAATTGCTGATGAGCCAAGGGTTCCGTTACAAAAATCTGCTGGATATTTTTGACGGGGGCCCTTCTATCGAAGCACCTTTGCGGGATATACAAACCATACGCGATGCCCGCATGGTTCCCGTAAAGATCGGCACCCCTGCAAAGGACCTACCCAAAGCCATTGTTGCGGGCAGTGACATTCACAACTTTGTTTGCCTGCAAGCGCAGATGGACCCTGCCGGGGACACCATCACCCTGACCAAAGATCAGGCCAATGTGCTGAATGTTTCGATTGGCGAGAACGTGCTTGCATCGCCTCTCTTTTCAAAAAAATCTTAACCGGAAAATCAACATGCTCTTTATCAATGGAAAATGGCGCAAAGGCCGTGGCGAAACTTTTTCATCTTCCAACCCGGCTGACGGAACCGAAATATGGTCCGGCGCCAGCGCCAATGCCGATGATG
This sequence comes from Parvularculaceae bacterium, assembly GCA_027080545.1. Lineage (GTDB taxonomy): Bacteria > Pseudomonadota > Alphaproteobacteria > Caulobacterales > Parvularculaceae > S012-90. The sequence goes on along the minus strand of JALWRV010000191.1, from coordinate 1,066 downwards.
TAGACGATGCGCTGGCGGCAGCCCAAGCCGCTTTTATCGATTGGCGGCGGCGACCGATTTCGGAGCGCGTTGAAATTCTCACAAATTTTACCGAAAAAGTAAAAGACAACAAAGAGGCCCTCGCCCGCACCATCAGCCGCGAAACCGGCAAAGCCCTTTGGGATGCCCAAGGCGAAGTCGCCGGAATGATCGGCAAGCTGGGCCTATCGCAAAAGGCCTATGATGAGCGCACCGGCATCAAAAGTAGCGAAGCCGCGGGAACCGAAATGCGTGTTTCTCATAAGCCTCACGGGGTGATGGTGGTGATGGGACCGTATAATTTTCCCGGCCATTTACCCAATGGCCATATCGTACCCGCCTTGTTGGCGGGAAATTGCGTTGTCTTCAAACCCAGCGAACTGACCCCCTTGGTCGCCGAGGAAACCGTAAAATTATGGGAACAGGCCGGGCTTCCCGCCGGAGTCTTGAACTTATTGCAAGGGGCGCGACCAGTAGGCGAACGTCTGGTCGCCCATGACAAGACCGATGGGGTGTTATTTACCGGCGGGGTGCCCACGGGATTAGCCATTCACAAGGCGCTGGCAGGCAAACCGGAAAAAATCTTGGCCCTAGAATTGGGCGGGAACAACCCGCTAATTGTGTGGAATGCGGCTGATCACGAAGCCGCAGCGCGGGTGATTGTACGCTCGGCCTTTATTTCTGCGGGTCAAAGATGCACTTGTGCGCGCCGATTGATCATTGAAGATGGCGAGAATGGAGAGGCTCTGGTTGCCGCCCTTACCGCGTTGAGCGACAAAATTAATGTCGGCCAGCCAGATGCCGATCCCCAACCCTTTATGGGATCGCTCATCTCACGCACAGCTGCGGATAATGCGCTGGCCGCACAAAAATATCTCTTGAGCAATGGCGCCATAGCCCTGCGGGAGATGAAACGGGCCGAAGCGGGCCCCGCCTTTTTAACCCCCGGCCTGATTGATGTTACCGGGTGCAAGGACAATCCCGACACAGAAATTTTCGCTCCCCTGTTGAAAATTATCCGGGTGAAAAATTTTGATGATGCGATTGC
>JALWRV010000190.1 GCA_027080545.1 Parvularculaceae bacterium | reverse complement strand
GCCCGATAAAGGCAAAAAAGCCCGGCGCGGTCTATCAAAAACTGATCGAGAATAGTCTTGATGGCAAAATCTATACGGACATTCGCACCCCCATTGTGGGCGAGGCCATTCCTATTATCTATCTCAAGCAGCGGCGGCGTAAGGCGCGCATTTCCAATGAAAATTTCCGGGTGCTGATAACCGACAAGGACAGTGTCTATACATCGGACGAGCAGCAAAAAATTATTGAATTTGCCCGCGCTATGAAACTTGATTTCGGGGGCTTGGATATTTTACGGGACCGCCATGATGGGCGCCTTTATATTGTCGATGTCAATAAAACAGATATGGGCCCCCCGACCGCGCTTAAAGGTCCTGACAAACATCGTGCAATTCGAGCTTTAGCTGTAGCCTTTCGTCAACTTTTAGAGACAACATTAGAGGGTGAAACCCGTTAGCCCGCTCGAACAAGTGACCCGTTGAATGGCCCCAAATTTTATTAAAACTTTCGACTTTTCCTATGGCAAGCCGGACCAGCTTTCGCCGCTGGTTACCCGCGTGATTTGTGAAAACCCCGGCCCCTTTACCTTTACCGGTTCTGGCACCTATCTGGTAGGCGATCAAACTCTGGCGATTATTGATCCGGGTCCGGACAATATGAACCATTTGGAGGCCATTCTTACCGCCGCCAGAGGGCGACCGATTAGCCATATTTTATTGACCCATACCCATCTTGACCATTCCGGTGGGGCGGCGGCTTTGCGTCAAGAAACCGGGGCCATGATTGCCGCCTTTGATCGCCACCCCGGCGATCCGGCGACAACGCCCGTGTTGGAAGAAGGCGGCGACTTTGAATTGCGTCCGGATCTTTTGCTGCGCGATGGTGATCAAATACAACTCGACAGCGCCCGCCTGCGCGCCCTGCACACGCCGGGGCATATTTCAAACCATCTGTGCTATGAGCTGGTTGAAGAAAAAGCGCTCTTTACCGGCGATCATATTATGGGATGGGCCACCAGTGTCATCATACCGCCGGACGGTAATATGATGGATTATATGGGCTCGCTGGCGCGCCTTATCGCCCGCGAGGACCGCATTTACTATCCCACCCATGGGGCGCCGATCGAGGACCCACAAAATTTTGCCCGGGCCATTTATGACCATAGGCAAGAGCGCGAGCGGCAAATATTGGCGAGCCTTAAACAGGATCCAAAAACCATCATGGAAATCGTAAAACAGGTCTATGTGGATACGCCGAACGCTCTACATGCTGCTGCCGCTCTCAATGTGACCGCCCATTTGCAACCCCTGCTGGACACCAAAGCGGTGGAAAAAACAGGCGATACCTATCGTCTTGCCATGTAAAAAGCCACCAGACCAAGGGCTGGTGGCTTTTAAAAACAATCTGTAAAACTAAAAGATCTATAAAACTAAAAAAGAGCTTTATCGTCGCGTTAGCGAATACCCGGCAGATTTAAAATCTTTTCATTGCGGCTGATGATTACGGCTTGGCCGCCCGTGACCTTATCAATGCTGGCCTGGCGCGCCTTTAGCCATGCTTCCGGATCTTCGACCCGAAGCGGTGCTTGCTCATCATCA
>JALWRV010000189.1 GCA_027080545.1 Parvularculaceae bacterium | reverse complement strand
GATATGCCAAACCATGAACCGCGAGGATGCTCGCGGGGGGCCAGCTATTCTTGGTATCTCTATTCGGCAGCGCGGTTGAAGTTTCCGCTCATTCGTGGCCGCCTGTTGCGGGCTTGGCGTATTGCCAAAGGGGTGCTGAGCGATCCGGTGGCCGCTTGGGAAAGCATGATGAATGATCCGGAAGTAGTGCAGGATTATAAAAAAATGCGCGGGCTTGGCGGGTTTGTTCGCGCCGAATGGGACGAGGTCAATGAAATTATTGCCGCGGCCAATATTTACACCGTCAAAACCCATGGGCCGGACCGGGTGGTTGGGTTCTCGCCCATTCCAGCCATGTCCATGGTCTCTTATGCGGCGGGTACGCGCTATCTTTCGCTGATGGGGGGCACATGTTTAAGTTTCTACGATTGGTATTGCGACTTGCCACCTTCCTCGCCGCAAGTGTGGGGCGAGCAAACAGATGTGCCGGAAAGCGCCGATTGGTTCAATTCATCCTATATTATCGCGTGGGGCTCAAATGTGCCGCAAACCCGCACACCGGATGCCCATTTCTTTACGGAAACGCGCTATAAGGGCACCAAAACCGTATCGGTAACCCCAGACTATTCAGAAGTCGCGAAGCTCACGGATATTTGGTTGAACCCGCGCCAAGGCACCGATAGCGCGATGGCGATGGCCATGGGCCATGTGGTGTTCAAAGAATTTCACCTTGGCCATAAGTCGGAATATTTTGAAGATTATATCCGCACCTATTCCGACATGCCCATGTTGGTAATGCTGGAAGAAAAAGAAGGTGTCTATCAACCGGGCCGCACCTTAAGAGCCTCTGATTTTGAAAATGATTTGGGCGTGCCTGATAATGGTGAATGGTCCCCGGTGATATGGGATGAAAACTCCTCATCGATAAAATCACCCAATGGCACGGTTGGGTCGCGTTGGGGGGAAAAGGGTAAATGGAATCTGGAAGCCAAGGACCGAGCGAGCGGCGAGGATATTTGGCCGCAACTTTCCTGCATTGATGAACGCGATGATGTGGTATCGGTGGCATTTCCCTATTTCGGCAATCAGCCACACGAGCAGGAAATATTTTCCCATACGGGCCATGAGCAAGTGCAATTGCGCCATGTGCCGGTGCGAAAGCTGACTTTAAAGAATGGCAAAACAGTTTACGCGGCTTCGGTCTATGATTTGACCGCAGCCAATTACGCCATTGATCGGGGTCTCGGTGGCGGCAATGTGGCGTCTAGCTTTGATGATGATGTGCCTTACACCCCCGCATGGCAAGAAGCGATCACGGGTGTTGACCGGGCAAAGGTCATTCAGGTTGCCCGTGAATTTGCCGAAAATGCCGACAAAACCCGTGGGCGTTCCATGGTTATTTTAGGCGCCGCGATCAATCACTGGTATCACATGGATATGATCTATCGGGGGATCATCAATCTTTTGATCATGTGCGGGTGTATTGGCAAATCCGGCGGCGGCTGGGCCCATTATGTGGGGCAAGAAAAGTTGCGCCCGCAAACCGGCTGGTTGCCCTTGGCCTTTGCCACCGATTGGGTGCGCCCGCCACGGCAAATGAATTCAAC
>JALWRV010000188.1 GCA_027080545.1 Parvularculaceae bacterium | reverse complement strand
TCTTAGAGATTTTTTGCGTGACTCATAAAATCAATATGCAGGAGCGGCTGCTCTATCGTGATGGGTTGATTTTGGTGGTCGATAAGCCAGCGGGGATTAATGTTCATAAAGGCCCCAAGGGGGGCGACGCGCTGGAAAATTATTTCGATCAGCTACAATTTGGCCTGCCCCGCAAACCCGCCCTCGCCCACCGTCTTGATAAGGAAACATCGGGCTGTCTGGTTTTGGGCCGCCACCCCAAAGCATTGCGCAAATTGGCGGCGCTTTTCGCGCAAGGTAAAATTGAAAAAACCTATTGGGCCATTTGCAATGGCGTACCGGAACAAAGCGCTGGTGAGATCGACCTGCCCCTTTACAAAGATAAGAGCGGCAAGGTTCACAAAATGCGCTGTGGGGACCATAGAAATGCCAAGCCCGCCTTGACCCAATGGCGCCTATTGGCCAGCGATGATGGTTTAGCCTGGATTGAGTGCAAGCCACTTACGGGCCGCACCCATCAAATTAGGGCGCATTTGCAAGCGATCGGTCATCCAATTTTGGGGGATAGGCTTTATGGGGATGAAAAAGACCAAACCACCCCCCTGGCTTTACATGCCAAGAGCCTCGTGATCCCTTTATCAAAAAACAAACCACCCGTGACCGTTGATGCCGATCCACCAGCCGAAATGATAAAAATGCTGACGCGGTTTAATTGAGATTTAAATGCTTATCAATTTTCGCTTCTCGCCTCTGCCACGCGAGGTGCCGGTGAGGGGGCGCGGTTGAGGGGTTTAGCGAGCAGCGAGAAAATCCACCGCCTTTTGCGCGGCGATCTGGGCGGTTGGCGTATCCGCGAGCTTTAATTCTGCCTCGGCCCGCTGTTTGGCTTTTGCCAAAGCCTCACCGGTCAATTCATCTTCCGGCATGGCATGCTCGGCCAAAATGGTTAAACCATCGGGGGTGATGTCGGCAAAACCACCTGATACGAAAATGCGCTGGGTGTCGGCGCCATTTTTCACCACCACAATACCGGACAGAATGGTCGCCATTAAAGGCGTGTGGTTGGCCAATACACCAATATCGCCATCGCTGGCCGGTATATCCACCTGATCCACGGAACCGGAAAACAGTTCGCGCTCAGGGGAGACAAGATGAAACATTAAATGAGCCATGGTTCGTTTACGCCTTTAATGCCTTTGATCTATCAAGCCGCGCGTCAAAATGCGTCACGGCCTTTTCAAATTTTTCCCGACAGGACGGGCTACAAAACCCCACAACCTGCCCCTTATAAAGGGTAAGCGCATCAGCGCTCACCCTATCGCCCGACCAAGGACAGACCTCATTGATACATTCATCAAGAGACAGCCTATCCGTAAGAGCCGACATTAGGCCGCGTCAGCCGCCAGTTTTTGCGCCTTTGCAACTGCCTCTTCCATGGTGCCAACCATATAAAAGGCCGCCTCCGGCAGATGATCATAATCACCCGCAACCAGCCCTTTAAACCCGGCAATGGTGGCTTCCAGCGGCACTTGAATGCCGGGAGATCCCGTAAACACTTCGGCCACATCGAACGGCTGGGACAAGAAACGCTCCACCTTACGCGCCCGCGCCACGACCAGCTTGTCTTCTTCCGACAGCTCATCCATGCCGAGAATGGCGATAATGTCTTGCAAGGCTTTATAACGCTGCAAGATGCCCTGTACGTCACGGGCAACTTGATAATGTTCTTCGCCAATAACCCGTGGGTCGAGAATACGCGAAGTGGAATCGAGCGGGTCCACCGCCGGATAAATCCCTTTTTCCGCAATCGCCCGGTTCAACACGGTGGTTGCATCAAGGTGCGAGAAGGAGGTGGCCGGCGCCGGGTCGGTCAAATCGTCCGCAGGCACATAGATCGCCTGCACCGATGTGATAGAGCCCTTATTGGTGGTGGTGATGCGCTCTTGCAGGGCCCCCATATCGGTGGCCAATGTTGGCTGATAGCCCACCGCCGACGGGATCCGACCCAAAAGCGCAGACACTTCCGAGCCCGCTTGAGTGAAGCGGAAAATATTATCCACAAAGAACAGCACATCTTGGCCACGGTCGCGGAAATCTTCGGCCACCGTCAAACCCGTAAGCGCCACCCGGGCACGGGCCCCGGGAGGCTCGTTCATTTGGCCATAAACCAGCGCGGCTTTAGAGCCTTCGGCTGAGCCATTATTGGCCTTTGGATCCACATTCACTTTTGATTCGATCATTTCCCAATAAAGGTCATTGCCTTCGCGGGTACGCTCACCAACACCGGCAAACACGGAATAGCCCCCGTGGGTTTTAGCGATATTGTTGATCAGCTCCATGATCAAAACCGTTTTGCCCACACCGGCGCCGCCGAACAGGCCAATCTTACCCCCCTTGGCGTAGGGGCACAGCAAATCCACCACCTTAATGCCGGTGACCAGAATTTCCCCTTCCGGGTTTTGATCAACAAAAGGGGGCGCTGATTGGTGAATACCACGGGTTTTTTCATGAGGGATGGGCCCGGCATTATCCACCGGCTCGCCAATCACATTCATAATCCGACCCAAAGTGCCGTCACCCACCGGCACCGAAATGGCCGCGCCTGTGTCTTTTACTTCTTGTCCACGCACCAGACCTTCGGTGGAGTCCATAGCGATGGTCCGCACGGTGTTTTCACCCAGATGTTGGGCCACTTCCAGCACCAGACGATTGCCGTGGTTATCGGTTTCCAGCGCGTTCAGGATCGAGGGCAATTCGTTTTCAAAATGCACATCGACAACCGCCCCAATTACTTGCGCCACGCGACCTTTATTCTCGCTCATGTCTTTCTTCCTTACTTTCTTACGAAGGGGTGAACCTAAATTTCAAAAGGCACAACCGCTCTTAAACGCTTTCTGCCCCAGCAATAATTTCCACCAATTCGGTGGTAATTTTCGCCTGCCGGGCTCGGTTAAACTGAAGTTCCAAATCTTTAATCATCTCACCTGCATTGCGCGTGGCATTATCCATCGCCGCCATGGAGGCCGCCTGTTCGGAAGCCTGATTTTCCAACAGGGCTTTGAAAATCTGTACGCCGATAAAACGCGGTAACAAAATTTCTAAAATTGAATCCTCGTCCGGCTCGTAGGTATATTGTGCGCCTTTCAAGTCCGGCGGCTCCACCCCTTCGGGGGCAACCGTTGGAATGATTTGCTGCTCGGTGGGAATTTGGGTGACGACATTTTTAAACTTGCCGTAAAACATTGAACAAACATCAAATTCACCGGCTTCAAACAGGCCGAGAATCTTGTCGGAAATATTTTGTGCGTGCGCAAATTCGATGGATTTGATGCCGCCCAGATCCACGTGATCGATCATCAGCTCTTCATAGAGGCGCTTTAATTGTTCACGGCCCTTTTTGCCCACGGTAAGGATTTTTACCTGCTTGCCTTCGCCTTGCAGGCGCACCAATGTTTCACGGGCCTTGCGCACAATCGAGGAATTGAACCCCCCGCACAGGCCGCGCTCCGAGGTAGCGACCACCAATAAATGCACCTTATCAGCGCCCGTGCCTGCCAATAGCTTTGGCGCATTGGCCGCATCTTTAACGCTGGCGGCAAGATTGGCCAGCACTCCTTCCATACGCTCCCCATAGGGACGCGCAGCGGTGGCGGCCTCTTCTGCCTTGCGCAATTTCGCCGCCGCCACCATCTGTTTGGCTTTGGTGATTTTGCGGGTCGATTGCACCGATTTGATGCGGGTTTTTAAATCGTTAAGCGATGCCATGAGGCGAAACCCTTATGCAAACTTCTTCACGAAATCGTCGAGAATGGTGGCGAGTTTTTTCTCGTCATCATCAGAAAGCTTCTTGCTGGTCCGAATATTTTCCAGAAGGTCATTGTGATCAGCATGAAGCTTACGCAGCAATTCCTCTTCAAAAGCCCCGATACGCGCCACCGGCACCTGATCCAGATAACCCCGTACACCAGCGAAAATCACACAAACCTGTTCTTCCACCTGTAGCGGCGAATATTGTGGTTGCTTCATCAACTCAACCAGACGCTCACCACGGGCCAGAATATTTTGAGTAGCCGCATCCAGATCCGAACCAAACTGGGCAAAGGCCGCTAGCTCGCGATATTGTGCCAGCTCGCCTTTAATTTTACCGGCCACCTGCTTCATGGCCTTGATTTGCGCGGATGATCCCACCCGCGACACGGACAGACCCACATTCACCGCTGGGCGAATACCTTGATAGAACAGATCCGTTTCAAGGAATATCTGACCATCGGTAATGGAAATCACATTGGTCGGGATATAGGCCGACACGTCATTGGCCTGGGTTTCAATAATCGGCAACGCCGTTAAGGAGCCATTGCCATAATCTTCGTTCAGCTTGGCAGCGCGCTCCAGCAAGCGAGAGTGCAGATAGAACACATCCCCCGGATAGGCTTCGCGACCCGGCGGGCGACGCAACAACAAAGACATTTGACGATAGGACACAGCCTGTTTGGACAAATCATCATAGATGATCACGGCATGCATACCATTGTCGCGGAAATATTCGCCCATGGCACAGCCGGCAAAGGGAGCCAAAAACTGCAACGGCGCCGGCTCTGAAGCCGTCGCCGCAACAACGATGGAATATTCCATGGCGCCATTTTCTTCGAGGGTTTTCACAATCTGCGCAACAGTGGAACGCTTTTGACCGATGGCCACATAGATGGCGAACAATTTTTCGCTATCGTCTTTAGCCGCTTCGTTAATGGCCTTTTGGTTCAGCACCGTATCAATGGCGATAGCGGTCTTACCGGTTTGGCGGTCACCAATGATCAATTCGCGCTGGCCACGACCAACGGGGATCATCGCATCAATGGCTTTAATGCCTGTTTGTACCGGTTCATGCACCGATTTACGAGGCAAGATGCCCGGCGCTTTAACATCCACCAGACGCCGCTCGGTGGTTTCAATCGGCCCTTTGCCATCAATCGGATTGCCGAGACCGTCGACCACGCGGCCAAGCAGGGCCTTGCCCACAGGTACATCCACAATGGCTTGGGTGCGCTTGACGGTGTCGCCTTCTTTAAGCTCACGGTCCTCACCGAAGATCACAACGCCGACATTATCTTTTTCAAGATTGAGGGCCATACCTTTAATGCCGTTGGAAAATTCAACCATTTCCCCGGCTTGCACATTGTCGAGACCGTAGATGCGGGCAATACCGTCACCAACGGAGAGAATCTGTCCGATTTCGGACACTTCAGCATCATTACCAAAGTCTTTGATTTGCTGCTTTAAAATGGCAGAGATTTCTGCGGCCTGGAGTTCCATAATATAATCAAGCCTCTTTCATGGCGTGTTTCAGACGATTGAGTTTAGTGCGCAAGGAAGTGTCCACCATGCGCGAGCCGACCTTGACGATCATGCCGCCAAGTAAATCGGGATCTGTTGAAAGCGATAGGTTTACCGCTTTGCCGACGCTCGCTTCGATTTCAGCGCGCAGTCGTTTTTGTTGGTCATCATTAAGCGGTTGGGCGGTGATGGCTTGGGCGGAAACTTCCCCGCGAGCCGATGCCGCCAGCAAAGAAAAGGCCGCCAAAATATCCGGCAGGGCCGAAAGGCGACCATTGCGCACCACCAGCGCCACGAGATTTTGCACCATTTGCGAGGCGTTTGCTTTTTGCAAAATCGCTTCCATGGCCGCGCTTTGTTGTGAGCGTTCAATTACCGGGCTTGCCACAAAGCGCGCCAAATCATCATTTTGTTCAATAGCACTGGCCAGATCGCGCACTTCTTGCTCAATAGCGTCGGCTGAGCCGCTTTCTTGAGCGAGCTCGAAAAATGCCGTCGCATAGCGTTGGCCAATTTCACTCATACGCGTGGATGAAGCTGCCATAATGATTCGGACCCTCCTCATTCGGTCCTCGATCCTCGGCCCTTCTTCCATGAATTAAGAAGACAAAAGCCGAAATCTAAAATTGCGCCCTAACTTCTGGCCTCAGATTGCCCCTGCCAGCCGCCCTCTTTAGAGACTCGACAAACCCGCACAACCCATTGATTTTACTTCTATTTTATCGACCACACCGGCCTGTATAAAACAGTTCTATCGATAATGTCGGCGGGTGTTAGCATGGCTCTTTCAGCGGTGCAACCAATGTATGAGGGCATTTTCCAAGATTAGCGCCGCCTCTTTCCGCCCCTTCTTTTTGCCTGCCAAGGGCCCGCGCATAGGCCCGGCCCTTCGCTTGACCCCCGCCCCCGAAACAGCGTGAATTGGCCAGTCATATTGGGTTATTGGGCGCACGGCACCAGCACTGCTTTTCATGCCTGCGCCATAATCGGGAATTGTCCATGGGTCGTCATTTTTCCAAAACAGGCTTTCCCCGCTCTTTAGAGCGGTTGCGTCGCGATTTTGCGGCCCCGTTCGGCCTCGCAGCCCTGTTAGAAACCCCGCCAGCCGCCCTGTTCGAGCGAGTCTACCCCATCGATGAGGAGACCGAATCGCGTCTCAGCGATTTACTGAATGCGCTGACCCGGCAAGGGTTCCATAAGGCGCAATATGTCTTGGCCAATAAAGCCTTGTTCGCTGCTGAGTGTGCGCCCCGCTTTTTGTGCGCCTTGCACCGCCATGACGGGCTTGGCCCGATCCCCGTGGCGCGAAT
>JALWRV010000187.1 GCA_027080545.1 Parvularculaceae bacterium | reverse complement strand
CCGGTTCGCCGGCGGTACCACGTGGCCCCGTTCGCCGCCGCGTGTGGTATCATAGTTGAAAAAATTTTCCTGAGACGCTGACCGGGCACGATAAAAATCACTGTTCTCAATCGTCAGTATACCCCCTTTTGACGCATCGACCATATAAGATGGCGCGCCCTCCCCATCCACAAATCTGGTTTGAGCGATATAGGTAATCTGGGCGAGGCTTTTTACATGATGGCCAATTTTGGTGCCTTCAAACACCGAATTGGCAATCATCAAACGCCGCCCCACCGAGACGTAGATAGCATGGGAATAACCATCCCCCCGGCCATTATCGATAAAGCGCGTTTCGCTGATTGATATTTCCGAGCCATCATTACCGGTTGCTAAAATACCGTCATCATTATTTCGAAAAACCGAGCGCTGCACATTCAGCACCGCTCCTTCATGGCGAATACCGGCGCCGTTCAAATCCGGTGACCGCGCCCCATCAAAAATCAGATTATCAACATTTAATGATATGTTCGGGGCAACCACCAATAACCCCTTGGCCACCGCCCGACGCGACCGCAACACCACCACCCCCTCACCCACAAGGGTCAATGGCTTGTCGATGGTCAAATCATTCACATAATAGGTCCCGGGCGCAAGACGCAAAACCTCCCCCGCTCGCGCCTTGAACACGGCCCGGCTTAAATCGCTATAATCACCCTTGGGGCCCACGCGAATGTCCGCCCGCACCGCCTGCGGAAACAAGCCAAACAGCAGGACCAGAAAACAGGCCAGAATAAGCACAAAAGCTTTGGGCCAATGGCCAGCCTGTCTCAATTCGGGAAGATTACCCACACTACGCCTCCTTGGGACCGCATTGGGCCCGCACACCCTGCCGATAGCGGCCACACTCAATCTTAAGAATGCAAGAGCAACACCATCAAGAGGCCCAATTAAGGATAAAGCCGCCCTGAATCCCAGCCATTTTTTGTGCGCGTGAATAGGAGGCGATCATGGAGGCGAAAGGGGCGATTGACCCAAAATTCGATGGTCTGGGGCACCACCACCGAGCCGCCCCAATGGGGTGGGCGCGGCACATCAGCGCCCTCAAAGCGCTGTTTCATCTGCGCAATCCGGTCTTGTAAATCGGCCGGGGTCGCCATTTCACGCGATTGCTCAGAGGCCCATGCCCCGATCTGCGCATCCCGCGCCCGGGTGGCAAAATAGGCATCGCTTTCGGCCTCATCCAGTCGCTCAACCATGCCGCGCACCCGCACTTGGCGCCGAATTGACTTCCAGTGAAAGCACAGAGCCGCTACGGGGCGCTGCGCCGTCTGCATGCCTTTGGCGCTGTCATAATTGGAAAAAAACACAAATCCTCGATCACTTAATTCTTTTAGCAACACAATCCGGCAATCGGGCATCCCCGCCGCATCGACGGTGGCCAAGGCCATGGCATTGGTATCATTGATCTCATGGGCAGCGGCCAGATCAAACCATTGAGCAAAGAGATCCCACGGGTCATCGCTGGTAAAAACATCCCCCTGGTCATCTTCAGCCCGATAATGCTCCGCTGAAGGGCTTGGCTCTATATTGATTTTTGAAGTCATGCTCACATCCATGG
>JALWRV010000186.1 GCA_027080545.1 Parvularculaceae bacterium | reverse complement strand
ACAGGCTCTTGCCTTCTGCCCAAGAAAGCACGGCCGCAAATTTCGCCAAGCGATAGGGCGTGAGCGCGCCCTCATCATCTTTTAAGTTTAAAGCGCTTAGTTGGGTCCATGTTTTTTCTGCGGCGATTCCATAGCCATTTGTGGTGCGCTCAAGGCGATCATCATGCAATAAAAAAAGAACACCATCCTTCGATGTCGCCACATCTATTTCCATAATAACCGGTATGCGCGCGGCAACATAGCGCATCGTCTCCAGGGCATTTTCCGGATAGGACGGATATGATCCCCCCCGATGGGCGGAAATCAACGTGACATTCTCGGCATCGAGACAATCAAAAAAATCATTCAAATCATCCGTATCAGGATGAAATGAAACCATGGCGGATATATCCCCCTCGGTTTCAAGCGCCTTGTCCTGACCACACCCAAAAACCAGCCCCAAACCAATCAGACAAGCGATAATAGAAAAGCGCATGGAAATCCCACCTTTATTGTCAAAAAAATTTGCACCAGCCTAGGCTAAGCCTTCGGGCAAGAAAAGCACCACCAAGCCCCCATTGCGGCTATTGTAGAGGGCGATTAAATCGGGCACATGCAAGAGACCAAGCCCAATGAGGAGCTGATAGATGAAAATCACCATAGATATAGACTGTTCCCCCCAAGAGGCCCGCACCCTCATGGGCCTACCAGATGTAACCCCGCTCAATCAGGCGATCATGGACGAGATGGAGCGCAAAGTGCGGGAGAATTTGGATCAATATTCAGATCCGCAAAAGTTCTACCAATCCATGATTGAGGCCGGCACGACCAATATGGAAGCCTTGGCCAAACTGTTTGGTGCGGCCGGTGAGGGCGCTAAGGGCGGGGAGTAAGAGCGCGGACCAAGGGCTAAAACGAGGTAGGGCCTGTTAGGGCGCGGATAAAACCATGAACCAAGTGCCGGAAGAAGAGAGTATTTACGCCCTATCCAGCGGTATGGGTAAGGCTGGGGTGGCGGTCATCCGCCTATCGGGCCCGCGCGTGCCAGCGGCCCTCAAGGCCATGTGTGGGGGGCTGACAAAGGCGCGTATGGCCAGCCTGCGCACCATCACCCACCCGCAAACAGGGGCTGCTATTGATAGGGGGCTGGTGATCTATTTTCCCGCCCCCCACAGCTTCACCGGAGAGGCAATGGCAGAGCTTCACACCCATGGGGCTCGGGCGGTTCTGGATGCTACGTTCGCGGCCCTGCAGACAATAGGCTTCAGACCCGCCGAAGCAGGGGAGTTCACCGCCCGCGCCTTCCGCAATGGCAAATTGGACCTTACCCAAGCGGAAGCCCTGGCAGATCTTATCGATTCCGAAACAGAGCAACAAAGACAAATGGCTATGGGGCAGTTGTCAGGGCGGCTTTCGCGCCTTGCGGCGGGCTGGCGCCAGCGCCTGCTTGATTGCGCCGTGCCTTTGGCGGCTGCCATTGACTTTCCCGATGAGGGGGCGGTGCCGCTGGAAATAGAGCAACAATCTCGGCCAAAAATACGAGCATTGATCACAGAATTGGAACAGTTTCTGGATCAGGCCCACACCGCCAGACGGGTGCGTGAAGGGGTCAGCGTGGTTTT
>JALWRV010000185.1 GCA_027080545.1 Parvularculaceae bacterium | reverse complement strand
CGCCGAACACTTCTGATAATTCCTCAAGGGTTTTTGGTTTTTCTGAGAGGCGGCGCTCTTTCAAAATGGTTTGTTCGCGCTCATTGAGGCTTTCCATGGCGGTTTCCAGCATCGACATGCGCATTTCATATTCGTCTGCCTCAACCAGATCCGTTTCTGGGTTGACCGCATCTTCGTCCACCAGCCAATCTTGCCATTCCGAAGAACCATCCCCATCCATGCGCATGGGGGCGTTCAGGGAATTATCGCCGCCGCTCATGCGCCGGTTCATGGAGACGACCTCGTCCTCGCGCACGCCCAAACGTTCGGCAATATGTTCCACATCTTCTTGTTGCAAATCGCCATCTTCAACCGCGTCGATCTGGCCTTTGATTTTGCGCAAATTAAAGAACAGGCGTTTTTGCGCGGCGGTGGTGCCCATTTTTACCAAGGACCAAGAGCGCAACACATATTCCTGAATGGCCGCTCTGATCCACCACATGGCATAGGTAGACAGGCGAAACCCCTTATCAGGGTCGAATTTTTTTACCGCTTGCATCAGTCCCACATTGCCTTCGGAAATAACCTCGCCAATGGGCAGGCCATAGCCGCGATAGCCCATGGCGATTTTCGCCACCAATCGCAGATGAGAGGTGATCAGCTTTTGGGCCGCATTGGGGTCTTCATGTTCTTTGAACCGTTTGGCGAGCATGAACTCTTCGTCTTTTTCCAGCATCGGGAATTTGCGAATCTCAGCGAGATAGCGCGACAGGCCCCCTTCAGGGGTGAGCGCGGTTCCCATGCTCGGGGTCAAGGCGTTGGCCATGTGTCATCCTTCCGGTCATTGCAGGGCTGCTGCCCGTTTGTCATTTGGGGGGAGGACGGCGCCGACAGATATGGGCGCACAAAATCACCACCCCGTTCCCGACCTATAGATGGGGAAGGATCGACAAATGTGAAGGCGTCAGGGGTTAATTTTTGTCAATTCGGCAGGAAAAAACCCGTGGCAGCCCTGATCACAGGGCCTCTAGGGCCTGTTGCAGGGCTTGAAAATCCGCCGGGGGTGGGCGCTGGAAACGCATTTCTTCGCCGCTGATGGGGTGGGTAAAGCCGAGGAGATGGGCGTGGAGAGCTTGGCGATTAAAGGCCCGGATAGTGGCAATGGCATGGTCGGCGGCGTCATCGCCGGGTTTTAACCCCGCCAGCCCCGGGCCGTTGCCATAGGTTTGGTCGCCGATCAGCGGGTGGCCCTGATGGGCCATATGCACCCTGATCTGGTGGGTGCGGCCGGTCTCTAATCGACACGCCACCAGCGCGGCCACCGCTTCGCCGGGCAATTTACCGCGATCCAGACCATAGCTGGCCTGCACTTTATAATGGGTGATGGCGTGGCGGGCGTTGGGGCCAAATGGTTCGCGGGCGACGGCAATTTTTTTGCGGTCAGATGGCGCGCGGGTCAGCGGTTTGTCGATGGTGCCAAAGCCCGGGCGCGGGGCCCCATTGGTGAGCGCCAGATAGGCCCGCTCAATCGTGTGTTTGGAAAATTGTTTGGAAAGACGGTGATGGGCGCGGTCATGTTTGGCCACCACCATCACCCCGGAGGTGTCCTTATCAAGCCGGTGGACAATGCCGGGTCTGGCCACCCCGCCAATGCCCGATAGGCTATCCCCGCAATGATAGAGCAGGGCGTTGACCAAGGTTCCGCTCCAATTGCCCGCCCCGGGGTGGACCACCAGCCCCACGGGTTTTTCCAGCACGATCAAATCATCATCTTCATAAAGAATATCGAGGGGGATATTTTCGGCTTGCGGGGTTGGGTCGGCCAGAGGCGGAATGGTGAGGCTATAGACTTCCCCGTCGCGAATTTTGGCTGATGGGTTGGTGGTTTTTTGGTCGTCGCGGTGGATCTGGCCGTCCTCGATAAGGGCCTTTAGGCGGGTGCGGGTAATGTCCGGCAATTGCTCCGAAAGCCATTTATCAAGGCGCATGCGGTCATTTTCTGGTGCTACTTCCAGCCTAATCGGGCCCTCACTGCCCTTGTCATTTTCATCCCCAATGGTCATAAGATGTGCTCTTAAGCGAGAATATCGGGGCTGGCAAATGGCCTTGGCCATCGTCTGCCCTTGTCTGTCCCGTAATGTCCCGTGATCCCGCCAGCGCAGGCTATTCTAGGAATTGAACATGAATGATGATGTGAAAGACAATCAGGACCAGCCTTCCGAAGAGGTAAACCCTGTCCCCAACCTGTTGATGTTGAAACTGCTGGTGGTGGGGCTTGGGGTGATGCTGGTTGTGGCGGCGATCACCTTTGTGATTTTAATGGTTACGGTGGGCCCGAAATCGATGCGCGAAGCCAGAGTCGCCGAAAAAGCCGCCGCCGAAGAGGCCTTAATGTTGGAACAGGCACAAGCGGCAAACCGTGCGGAATTACCCAAAGAGTTGACCATAGATCTGCCCGATGATGCGGTGATTACCGGCACCCAACTCGATGGGGATATGTTGATTTTAACCCTCTATACCAATGAAGGTCAGGAAATTGTTTTGGTGGAAATGGCCTCTGGCGAAATTCGCCATGAAATCAAAGTAAAATAGGCGCATCTTTGGGGGGCTTTGGAAGGTAACGAAAAAGTCATGCAATCAATCGTGCCCAGCCCTTTAAAAACCCCTCGTCGACCCCACATTGGGGGTGAGGCCGAGCTCGCCGTTTAATCTGGTTTTTCAGGTTTAGGCGACGAATGCGGTCAGGCGGGGTGCTTATCTTATCCCCTCGTTCCCCCTCGATGGTACCCCGCCACCCTTTTTCCTTTAAAATTGACTTATGCCTTATTGGCTCATCTTTTGTTGGCCAGTGTCTTCTCGGCCAGTGTCTTCTCGGCCAGTGTCTTCTCGGCCAGTGTCTTCTCGGCCAGTGTCTTCTCGGATTGTGATAAGTTCGCGCAAGCCCTCATCGCGGCTGATGATCGGGCGATAGCCCAGCTTGGTTTTGGCCTTGTGGATGTTGAGGGTCACCGCAACACCCAAAGTGGCATATTCTTGCATCGACATGGGCGGGGTGATGACCCCGAAGCTTAAGCGGTTTAAGACTTCGCCGATTTTTATAACCAGTTTTACCGCCGCCCGGGGCACCTCGCCCGTGGGGGGCGCGATGGTGCGGGTGGCCAAAAGGTCTGTGATGAAGGCACGAAATTCGACGGGCGGGCCATCCGTGATAAAATAAACCTCTCCGCTTTCCCCTTTTTCCAATGCCAGTTTCAGGCCATGGCACAGATTGGCGATATGGGTGGTGCTGGTTTTATAATGGCCCCCATCAATCCATTTTAATTTGCCATTGCGGGCGGCGTCCACCAAGGCGGGCAAGGCGGTGGTGTCGTCGCGCCCCCAAACAAAACGCGGGCGCACAACAATCACTTCTAGCCCATGGGTGGCGGCGTTAAGGGCAATTTGTTCGGCGGCGGCTTTGCTGGCGGAATAGGCGCCGGGAAAGTGCGTGGGCAGGGGGGTGGTCTCATCGGCGTCGATCAGCGGTTCACCGGTCAGTAGGACCGCTTCGGTGGAAAGGTGAATGGCGCGTTTTATGGCGCTGGCTTTAGCGGCGGCATAGGCACGGGCGGTGCCGTTTTGATTGGCGGCCATTTGCGCCTTAGTGCCGCGACCATGATCGGTATCCGCGGCAAGGTGGAATAGGATATCGGCCCCTTCCATGCCACGCTTTAACGCCTGATCATCGAACAAATCCCCGCGCACCGGTTCTGCCCCCAGACTTTCGACGATGGCGGCGGCGCGTTCGGAGCGGGCAAGGGCGCGGATTGTGTGGCCTTGCTCACGAAGATCCCGAATGAGATTGCGGCCGATATAGCCGGAACCGCCGGTGACAAAAATGATCAAGAGCTTATCCTCATTTTGGCTTTACGGTTTTGCTGCCATTTTGATGGCTTCCAGTTCAGCGCGATTGATAGAGAAATTTTTTTCGATGGTAAGAGTTTCCCCCGCTGTCAGGGCCGCGATTTGTTGATCTGATAATGCGAGCGAAAACAGTTTTGGCAAGGTGGTGGTGCTTGTGTCGACAATATCGCCTTCCATGGCAATTTCGAGATGGGCGAAAAAATAGGGGGATAAATCATTTTTGTCCGGCAGTGGGGTAAGCACAAAGCGCACCTGATTGTCGCCGGCCTTGACCAATTTGTTGAGGGGGATGGCAGCGGCCATAAAACCGCTGTCACTGGAGAGAAAATCATTGGGCTTATCATTGATGATGGTTTGAACCATTACATCCCGGGTCGAGACGGAAAGGCTCAAAAACATATCTGATGGCACCGGTGATGAACAGCCGATAAGGCCGAGCAATGCACCAGCAAAGGCGAACAGGGTGGCTCGATAGGTCGGGAACGGCATTTGGGTCTCCTCTCTCATTAGATACGACAGTTAAGAACGAAGTGAGAGCGGGGTCAAATGACCAAAGGAGCAAGGATGTGGAAAAACAAAGAGATTGCGTGAATTATTTTGCAAATTAAGCTAACTTCGCATCAAGAGTGGTGACCGAAATTTTATTCGAGAGAGTTATATGAGAGGCAATATTATTGCATATCATGAGATGTGCCGACAGGAAAAAACTAGCCTTCAAAGGGGGATGAATTTCCAACTGGCTGGAAATTATTCTGTGATTTTGATGTCCATTCGTAAGAACTCTCCCTACCAAGATCAAATTAAAGATAGAGGAACTGTTTTAATTTATGAAGGGCATGATGAGGCTAGGTCTTCAAAAGTTCCCTATCCCAAGCTAGTCGATCAGCCGCGTGTTCGGCCTTCTGGAGTTTTGACTCAAAACGGAAAGTTTCATAAAGCCGCTCAAGAGTATAAATCAAGTGGGCGGAATCCGGAGGTTGTCCGAGTTTATGAAAAAATATTGAAGGGTGTTTGGTCTGACAATGGTTTTTTCCACTTAGTAGATTCGTGGATTGAGGATGCCGGCGAGAGAAAAGTGTTCAAATTCAAATTATTGGCAATTGAAAATTTCGACAATAATACAATAAACGTAAATAAAATGAATAAGAAATTAGATCGCACGCGGGTTATACCATCTAGTGTGAAAAGAGAAGTGTGGCAACGTGATGGCGGTAAATGTGTTGAATGCGGTGCTACGGACGAGTTGCATTTTGATCATGTTTTGCCTTTTTCGAAAGGTGGAACATCGATGAAGGTGGAAAATATCCAGATCCTATGTGCTCGGCATAATTTGATGAAGAGTAATAAGATTGAATAGATTTTGTTTGGTGTGTGTGGCATGGGCGCTTGATAATGTCATTACCTTTGACTCTATCATTACCCCTGACGCCATCACGACCCTTGACACGAGCATAACTTTGCAATACAAAGTTATTTGCAGTTAGCGAATCGCCAATCAACATGGGAGATCTAAATGGCTAATCCGAATGAAGATCTGGCCTATATCAAGGAAATGGCAGAGAAGGGGCGCTCCATGCCGCTGGTCGGGGGCGAGCATTTTCTGCTTTGGGGGGTGCTGATCGGAAGTGCGGGTTTGGTGCAATATTTACGCGATCAGGGACATCTGCACCTGCCCTTTTCCATGGCCTGGTTTTGGACCGGCGTATTGGTCTTGGGGTGGGTGGTCGGCTTTTGGCTAGGGCGCAAGACTGCGCACCATGAGGGGTCACACTCGTTTTCCAATCAGGCGGTGACAACCGCGTGGTTTGGGTGTGGTCTGTTTATGACCACCTATTTCTTTTCTCTATTGGCGGCGCTTTATATTTATCGCGAGAGCGACATGCCTATCGGATTCTTGTTTGCGACCCTCTATCCGGTTGCTTTTGGTCTTTATGCCGTGGCCTTTTCCATAGCGGCCACGGTTTCCGGTGAGAAATGGATGTTTATTGTGGCCTTTATTTCCCTGATCTTGATGCCGGCGCTAATTTTGACCATCGCCCAGGATTATTATTTGCTGCTGGCGGCTTTCGGCACCTATGGGGTGGTCGCTGTGCCGGGGTGGATTATGCTGAAAAAGCAGGGCAAACAATAGGGCGATCAAAAGGAAAGCTAGTCTGCCGATGAGTGATAAAGCGGCCAAAGAAGAACAGAAAGGCTTCGACTATCAGAAGATAGACGATGTCATTCATGGGCGGGTGCGGCTTGCTTTAATGGCTTATTTGTCCACGGCGGGGACCGCTGATTTTACCGAATTGAAGAAAAAGCTGGAAGTAACCGACGGAAACCTATCGGTTCATATCCGCAAATTGGAAGATGCCGGCTATGTGCGTGTGAAGAAACGCTTTCAAGGCCGTCGCCCGCAAACCCTATGCGCCCTAACCGACAAGGGGCGCGAGGCGTGGCTTGCCTATATCAAGAATTTGCAAGGCCTATTATAGAGAATTGATGGCGGTTTATTTGCGCCGGTTGGTCAGTTGGATAATCAGCCAGATCGGCACGACAATCACGGCCCCAAGCAGCACATAGGAAATGATCGAATAAATCGCGCCCCAGCCAAGATCAATCAAAGACCGGAACAGCTCGCCAATGCCGCGCACCAAACCGCGCCAGAAATCAACCGGATTTAGCCCAAGGGTCGCCAACACAAACCCCACCAACATGCTGGCGACGAGCAAATAGATAAGCGTGCTGACATTGAGCGCAGCGCGAAGGCCGGAACGGGCGGGGGAGCTTGTTTTTTCTTCA
>JALWRV010000184.1 GCA_027080545.1 Parvularculaceae bacterium | reverse complement strand
GGTCGGGCGCGAAGGCATTTCTGAATTGCAGGCCATGGGGGAGATGTTAGGCCGACTTGGTTTTGATGAGAGCCGTTGCAAGATTGATCTCGCCGTGGTGCGGGGGCTTGAATATTATACCGGGCCGGTATTTGAAGCGGATTTGACTTTTGATGTGCTCGACGATAAGGGCCGCAAGATTCAATTTGGCTCGGTCGGCGGTGGCGGGCGTTATGATGATCTCGTTAAACGCTTTAAGGGCGTTGAGGTTCCGGCGGTTGGGGTTTCCATCGGTGTTTCGCGATTGCTGGCGGCATTGCAGGCGCGCGGAGAGATGCAAAGCCAATGGCTCGCCCCGGTTGTGGTGCTGGCTATGGATAAAAGTTTTATGGCAGACTATCAGCAAATGGCGGCAGAACTGCGCGCTTCTGGCATTCGCGCCGAGGTCTATCTTGGTGGTTCCGGCATGAAGGCGCAGCTTAAATATGCCGACAAGCGCGCAAGCCCGGTAACAATTATTGTTGGCGAAGATGAGCGCGCCAAGGGGCAAGTGACTTTGAAAGATTTACGCCTTGGCAAGGCTTTATCGGGCGAGATTGACGACAATAAAAAATGGCGCGAAGATCAACCGGCGCAGATGAGCGTCAAGCGCGATCAATTGGTGGCGGGGGTGAAAGAGATATTAGCGCGGTATTAATAGAGGTCAGGCCTAAGGGGAGAGATTATGAATTTTATTATTTCGCGGGGATTTGCCCTGTTGGTGGTTTTGCTGTTGAGCGCCTGCACTTTCAAACCCATAGACCCGACAATTATCAAACAGCCTGAGGAAGTCGATAGGATTGTCGATGAGAGTTTTGAGGCCTTGTTGACCCGTGATGCGGGACAGATGCAGGAAATGCTACATTCGAAGATTGCAAAGGATGTTACCATAGAGCAATTGGAGGCTGTCCTTGAGTTTATTCCAGAAACCGAGTTTGTTGATAAAATTCATATTGGCCGTAATGTTAATTCGATAATGAGCAAAGAGAGTTACACGAAGTATACTAATACTTACCAACTTGAATTTGAAAATAATGTTTTTGTTCAGGTTTCCGTAGTCGCACTTAAACAGGATGGCGAAATAGGACTGGCTGGCCTGCATGTAAAAGCGTTGGAAAAGCGGCTTGAGGAAATGTATAAATTTTCTTTGCAAGGAAAACCCACCACACATTACGCTATTCTGGCTGCGATGATTGTCAGCGTGTTGCTGGTGTTGGTGACAATTATTCATATCATGATGAATTGGAAGAAATTGCGAAGCCCTATTCGATGGCTTGTCTTTTCGCTATTCGGCATTACGGCATGGTCGCTCAACTGGACAACCGGAGAGACCTCTTTTCAACTCTTGAGTATCGGTTTGCTGGGTGGGGGTTTTTCTACGGATAATCCCGGCTATGCCCCATGGATGCTTTCTTGCTATCCGCCGATTATTGCCGCCCTATATTGGCTTAGGGCAAAGAAAAAGGAAGGGCCTACTTTGACGGAAGAATAGGAGAATAGAGCTGGCAGAACTCTATCATACACCCGAACCTGTTTCTATCGGCAAGGCCATCAGGCGCTGCCTCATTTGGGTTTATGGACCTTTCTTTCCGCTGCT
>JALWRV010000183.1 GCA_027080545.1 Parvularculaceae bacterium | reverse complement strand
TGAGGATGGTGAAAACCATAGATGTAACGCCCATGGATTTTTCCAAAATGGGCGTTAGCAGTTTTTGCTCGCGCAGCTTTAAAAGACCGCCGAGAAAAGCACTGAAAATAACCACACAAAAAACAAATGCAATGGCAATGGCAAGGTGTTGCAAGCCGGTTATCTCAACGCGCCCAAGACGCAGATCGGTGGTAAAATTTAAAATCAGCAAGCCAATGGTCGAAAACAAAGCGGCCATGACCAGCTTTTGCAATATGCCACCTTTGTTTCCCATACGGTGTGTCGCAATGAGAACAGCGCCAAAAGCGCCAACACCGGCGGCTTCCGTAGGCGTGGCGATGCCCCCCAAAATCGACCCAAGCACAGCGATGATGAGGAAAAGAGGGGCAGGCAGGGTTTTAAGCGCGGCTTTAATCGCGGCCATGCCTTGCTCGCGTTCAGCCGCCGGTATGGCTGGGGCTGCTTTGGGGCGAAAGAGGGCCACGCCGATTTGATAGAGAATATAAAAGCCCACCAGCATCAGTCCCGGCACAATCGCCCCGGCGAACAAATCGCCCACAGAAACAGGTTCTGGCGCATAGACCCCTTGGCGTAATTGCGCTTCTTGCCAAGCGTTAGAGATAACATCGCCCAACAAAATAAGCACGATAGAAGGCGGAATGATTTGCCCCAAAGTGCCTGAAGCGGCAATGGAACCCGTGGCAAAGGCGGGAGAATAGCCCCGGCGCAACATGGTCGGTAGAGATAAAAGGCCCATGGTGACCACGGTGGCCCCGACAATACCTGTGGACGCTGCCAACAACGCCCCCACAATGGTCACAGAAATACCAAGCCCGCCGCGCAAGGGACCGAACAGCTTGGCCATATTGTCGAGTAAATCTTCGGCAATGCGTGATTTTTCTAAAATAACTCCCATAATTATAAAAAGTGGTACGGCAATCAGCACACTGTTTTTAACAATACCAAAAATGCGGATGGGAAAAGGCTCTGACGCAAAGGAAAGATCAAACACCCCCATGGAAAGGCCTATTAGCGCATATAAAAGGGCGGTGCCTGCGAGGCTGAAAGCGGCTGGATAACCAGCGAGCAATAAGGCGATGAGCGTTATCACCATGGCGACATCCAACCATGGGGCAAAGCCACATATGCATAGACCAAGATCGCTGATCCAACTAAACATCAGCATGACCCTCTGCCCGATTAGGCACCGGTAGGCCACGCAAAATAGCGGCTGCTCGATTGGCCTGCACAAAACCAGCCATGGCCAATAATACCGCAAAGGCGGGTATCAGACTTTTTAATAAATAAACCGCTTGAATACCGGATGCGTCTGGTGATCCTTCCATGGCCCGCCAAGAGGCTGCCACATAGCCATTGGCTGCCCAAAGAATAAGCGCGCACAAGGGTAGAAGAAATAAATAGGTGCCTAAAAAGTCAATCAACGCTTTGCGCTTTGCCGAAAAACGTGAATAGAAAATATCAACCCTCACATGCTCATCGCGCAACAGCGCAAAAGACGACCCCAGCAAAAACATAATCCCAAACAAATAGGTGATGGATTCCTGCATCCAGATAAAATTGACCCCAAACATATAGCGCAGCAATACTGACAGAACCTGAATGA
>JALWRV010000182.1 GCA_027080545.1 Parvularculaceae bacterium | reverse complement strand
CAGCAAGATCAGCAATCAGCGCTGGCTGGCCAGACCAGCGGTCTGCCGGTGCATCTATCGATCGCTCAATTTTCGCAAAGTTTTGGTTATGGAGAGGCGTTAGAGGCCATCATATCCTTTGTGCCTTAACCTATCGCCATCGGGGCAAATCGCTTATGACCGATGGCACGGACATTTTCCGATAGGTTGAGGGCAGGTAATGGCGGCGAAAGATCCATATAAAGTTTTGGGGGTTTCGCCGAGCGCCAGCGAAAAGGAAGTGCGCGCCAGCTATCGCCGCTTGGCTAAACAATTTCACCCCGACCGCAATCCCGGTGACAGTAAAGCCGAGGAACGGTTTAAAGAGATCAATAATGCCTTCGCTATAATCGGTGATAAGGACAAGCGTCGGGCCTTTGATCGCGGGGAAATTGACGCTCAAGGACATGAAACCCATCCTTTTGCGCGAGCCCATCAGCAAGGGGCTGGCCCGCATGGTGGAGAGGCAGGTGGCGCGGAAGATATTTTTGCCCATATTTTTGGCGGCGGACGGCAGGCTGGGTTCGGGGCCGGTTTTGGTGGGGGGTTCCGCCAACCGAGACAGGCCCCACAGCGGGGGCAGGATTTGCGCTATCGCATCTCTGTGCCCTTTTTGGAGGCAGCCCGGGGGGGCAAGCGGCGCATAACCATGCCAGATGGGCGCAGTCTCGATGTCACCATTCCCGAAGGGCTGCATGACGGTCAGTCCTTGCGCCTGAAAGGCAAAGGGGGTCCTGGTTTTGCGGGCGGTCCGGCGGGCGACCTCTATGTGGATGTGGCGGTTACGCCGCACCCTTATTTTCGTCTCGAAAAGGGGGTGGTTTGGGTGGATGTGCCGGTTAGCCTGCGCGAAGCGGTGCTGGGCGAAACCATTAGGGTGCCGACCGTGCATGGGCCCGTATCCTTGAAAATTCCCAAAGGGGCCAGTTCCGGGGCCAAACTCCGGGTCAAGGGCAAGGGGATTAAAGACCCGAAAACAGGAAAAATGGGCGATCAACTTATCAAATTGCAGATCCTGCTCCCCCCAAATCCCGATCCGGCCCTCGAACAATTCATTAAAGGCTGGCATCCGGACGGGTTTGAGAATATGCGCAAAAAATTCGGGGTTTGAGCGCCCCCACAACCATCTGCGCCATGCCGGGTTTTTTTAAAAATTTCTCCCCCATGAGCCCCGTTCACCCATTGCGGAATAAGACCAACCACCTGTAGTTTCTGAAAGATTTACCGTCAGGGGAGTGTCGTGCTCGACGAGAATAAAAGGTCACAGCTGCAAGCGCTTTTCAATGCGATGCCTTTGGCAACGCTGGAAAAGCTGCATTTGGCCTTGCGCGCAGAGGTTGAAGCGGGTGGTGACAGCTTCGGCACTGTGGGGCCAGAGCTGGTGGAGATGCTTGCACATGCCCTACAGGCGAGCGCTCAGGCTAGCGCTTCTGAACCCTTGGCCGCAGAGGCGGTGGATCCGCCTCTTCCCGAGGCCAGTCCCATCGAAGTGACCCTATCGCCCACCCCGATAGCGCCGGCCCCACCGGAAGTAGGCGCAGAGCAGGGGGATTGGTCATTGGTGGAAATGGGCGTGCCAGCGCCTTCCGAACAGGCCCCAGATTCAGACCCAGATTCAGACCCAGACCCAGACCTCGAGCCAGAACCGGCCTTAGGGGTGGTGCCAGAACCGGAACCCGAATCAGCACCAGAGCGGGAACCTGAACCAGAGCCGATCATCCCCATGCCGCTGGGTGAGACCATGCTGCGGCCCCGCAATAGCATGCATGCCTTTTTCGGCCCCCTAGAAGGGTTGATCACCGATCCTGTCTATTATGTGCCGCGCCAAGAGGGGGCGCTGGCCAGCACTTCCTTGCCAGCCATTTGGCGTTTGCTCAATGAAGAGATCGGTATTGCCAATATTCGCGATAGTTGGGCGCGGTATGAGCGCGCAACACAGTCAGGCGACGAAACCGCTTTGGTGACCCTGTTTTCCAATTTGCACCAACCGGCCGAACGCGTGATTAAAACTCTGGCCCGCAAAGCGGGCAAAGAGCCGGGCTATCGGCGGGCGCTGATTATGCAGCTTGGTGGCGAGGCGATTTACGGGGATTTGCTGGAACTCGGCTTGATGCTGCCCCACGCAGAAGAATTGGGGCGGCTGTATCGGGCGATCATATCATCGCGCCCGGGGCCAAGACAGATAGACCAAATTGCGGCCCACCTTGTTCAGTATGCGGATCACTCTATTGGGCGATTGAAATACGGGTTTTTCTTGTTTTTAGCCAAACTATGGAACCCGGCAGATGCTGTGCGCTTGCAGCTTTCTTTTAATGATCAACGGGCGCGCGCAGAAAAACCGCCAACCCCAGAAATGGAAGATTTGGTCATTGACAATGTTGTTAGCCGGATGGACCGGATGAATTTATGGCTAGATCGACAAACCAGTATTGATGGTATGGACGATGCCGTCATTCGGGTATTTGGTCGGTTTGCTGATTGTTGTTTCGATATTGGCGCGTTGGATGCCAAAAACCTGCCGGTCGAATTAACCGATATGGTGAGGAATTATACACGCACCAGCCAGACCTATTTTGACCGGATGCTCGAGCAAGCACAGCAATGTTTGCGGGAGGCGCTTCCGGCGTCGCCGCAAGATATTGGCAGTGACCCGGGGGCGGATTTGTTGATGGAACGCGCCACCATTGCCATGGGATTTTTGGGGTCAAATGACCGTCGAGCAGTTTTGTTCAGCCGTGCGGAAGCCTATCGAGGGGCCCGCGATCAGTGTGCGCAAACCCTGATGGAGACGGTCGCGGCGTTGGAGGCTTTGGTCGAACAGGGGCTTAAGGGGGCTGAAGAGACCGCCAACCAGACCAATGGTCAGACTGGCGAGCTTGATAATATGATCGAAGTGCAAAAGCTGGTAGAGCAATTATCAGCGCTGGCAGAGGGGTTGCAAAAACCATCAGAAGCCCGCGAAACCGTTGCGCGCCTAACAGCCTTGCTCAAGGCGGCCTGATTGGGGGCCTTCAGCCTGTTCTATTACCTTTTCTTCACCTTGGGGACACGGCGTTGTAATAGTGATTTTGCCATTCATATCAATGAGGTCAGCCTGATAATGGGTCCGGTTTATTGGCACCATGAGACGGCGGGGGCATGTTAAAGGAATTGAGTTTGTGCCGTGTGGCGACATTGTCGCGCACTGGCCAGTCCGTTATCATTCGCATGTGAGGGGTTTGTGATAATAGTTCTGTTGGTGATCAATCATCGTTTGAGGGCGGCGGGATTGAGTTGGGTAGAAAGGAAATAATGATGTTTCGGAATGAAATGGGAAGTAAAGATAAATTTGATGGTCAACGCAAACGTGGCGGCAGAATAGCGGCCTTTCTCGGCGGTGTTGCTTTGTCGGCAGTGATTATTTCTGGGGCATTGGCAACCACTACCCAACCGCCCCGGCTTTTAGCCCCGCCTGTTTCTTATGAAGGCCAATTATCTTTTGCTGATTTGGTGGAAAAAGTTTCCCCGGCAGTGGTGTCCATTCATACGGAAAAAAGCACCCGTGTAGCGAGCCTGCCTCCCGGTTTTGAAGATATGTTCCGCAATCGCTATGGGGCAATTCCAGATGAACGGTTTCAGCAAGAACAGCGCTCGGTGGCGGAAGGCTCCGGTTTCTTTATTGATAGCGATGGCTATGTGGTCACCAATAATCATGTGATCGAGGGGGCTGAGAAAATAACGGTGCGGCTGAATAATGGTGTCGAGCTGGAAGCAACAATTGTGGGCACAGACCCGGGCACAGATTTGGCGGTGTTAAAAGTCGACGCCCCAGAAGGCCAGGCCTATGTTCGGTTTGCAGATGATGTCAGCCTACGGGTCGGCGACTGGGTGCTGGCGGTGGGCAATCCGTTTGGCCTAGGGGGTACCGTGACGTCAGGCATTGTCTCGGCGCTGGGGCGGGATAATTATTCCCCCGGCAGCTATTCGGACTATATCCAAATTGATGCGCCCATCAATCGCGGTAATTCCGGTGGCCCGACATTTGACTTGCGTGGCCGCGTTGTGGGGGTCAACACGGCGATCTATTCGCCTACCGGTGGGTCCGTGGGTATCGGTTTTGCCATACCGGCATCGACCGCCGATTATGTGACCAGCCAGATCATCAAAAACGGTAGTGTTTCCCGCGGATGGCTAGGGGTTTCTATTCGTGACGTGGATAATGATTTGGCCATGGCCTTGCAACTGGATTCAACTAAAGGGGCTTTGGTTGCCGATGTGATGGAAGGTACGCCCGCAGCCGAAGCCGGGTTTGAATCCGGCGATGTGGTTTTGCAATTTGACGGAAAAGACATTGAAAATGCGCGGGATCTAACCCGCAATGTCGGTGCGGTTGAGCCGGGCAAGACGGTTAGGGTCAAGGTTGCGCGCAACGGATCGTTTAAAAATATCAATGTGAAGTTGGGTGAGCGCACAGAGGAAAATGTTACCGCTTCCGCAAATACGGATGATAGCAAAAAACTATCAATGCTTGACAAGCTTGGCGTGCAGTTTGACAGCTTGACGGATCAATGGAGAGAAGAGTTAGGTCTTGATGAAGAGGCAAAAGGTGTTGTCGTTACGGGCATTTTACCCGGCTCACCAGCCGCCGATGCGGGTTTGGTGCGCGGTATGTTGGTGATGAAGGCGGATGGCAAGGTCGTCAAAGGCCGGGCTGACCTTGATAAGATTATTAAAAAGGCAAAAGCAGAAGGTCGCGAAGCGATTGCTTTGCGGGTGCAGATTGGTGATCGCAAAGATTTTCGTGCATTGCCTTTGTCTGAAGAATAGGCTTGGTCTTCTCCCAAGGCTAAAACTGAGACAAATGAAACGATATTTTGATGGATAAATCATTATGAGAATTCTGGTGATAGAAGATGATGCCTCGGCGGCCGCTTTTTTGGTTAAGGGGCTGCGCGAGGCCGGCCATGCGGTCGATCATGCACTCGACGGCGCTACCGGATTAAACATGGCTGAAGCCGGGGGCTACGATGCCTATGTCATAGACCGCATGTTACCAGAGCTTGATGGGCTTAGCCTGTTGCAAAACCGGCGTTCCTCCGGCGATGAAACACCGGCGCTGTTTCTTTCAGCCCTTGGCGAGGTTGATGACAGGGTTGCGGGTTTGCAATCTGGTGGTGATGATTATCTGGTCAAACCCTATGCTTTTTCTGAATTACTGGCGCGTGTTGAAGCTCTTGGTCGCCGCCGTGCGCCGTCTAATGTCACAACCAAGCTAAGTGTCGGTGATTTGGAGATGGATATTCTTTCGCGCACGGTGCGGCGGGGCGGCAAAAAGATTGATTTGCAGCCACGTGAGTTCCGCTTGCTGGAATATTTGATGCGTCATGCGGGCCATGTGGTGACCCGCACAATGCTATTGGAAAATGTTTGGGAATATCATTTTGATCCGCAAACCAATGTTATTGATGTGCATATTTCGCGTTTGAGAAGCAAAATTGATAAGGGCTTTGAGAAGCCTTTGTTGCGTACAGTGCGCGGCGCGGGTTATATCTTATCGGCTGAGGATTGATCCTTCGCCTGAACGAGCGGACCCCCGATGATGACAAACGGACAGCCTTCCGAAGACAAAGCAGCAGGGCTGAACCGTTTTATTCCGCGTCCCCTGCGCACCACCGCTTTTGGTGTTACGCTGATCTATATGCTTCTGTTTGTGGCTGCGGTGGGGTTTTTGGGCGCCTTCATGTATCGCGCCACAATTATCGAACAGCGGCGCAAGGTAGAACAGGAATTGCGCGATGAGATCAAATTGTTCAGTTCCGTCTATGAGACGAATGGCCTTTTTGCTTTGGGCCGATTTATGGATCGGCGGGTAAGCGCCAGCCATACGGTGCTCTATTATATGGTGGTACCGCCCTATGGGGAAAAGCTGGCCGGTAATCTGACCAATTTTCCGCCTGAAGCTTTGCATACGGATGATGTTTTTGAGTTCACCTACGAGCTATTGTCGCGCGATGAGGGAGACCCATTTGGCGAGCCGACCATTACGGTGCGTCCAGCCATGGCGCTGGTTGCTCGGTTGCCGGCGCGAAATGGTCAATCGCTGGGGCCGGTCATCTTGGTCGGGCGCGATGTTGCTGATATTGTCGGCATCCGTACGGCTGCGCGTGCGGCCATTATACGGGTGGCATTTATTACATTGGCGCTTGGCCTGTTTGTGGGCGTGATGTCCTCGCGGGCCTTTTTGCAACGGCTCGATGCCATCAACCGCACGGCTAGAGCCATTCGACAGGGGGATTTAACCAAGCGTATCCCGCGCACGGGGGCCGATGATGAATTTGATCACCTTGCAGCCAATCTCAACCAGATGCTCGACCAGATTGAGCGTTTGATGGTGGGTATGCGTCAGGTCAGCGATAATATCGCCCATGATTTGCGCTCTCCCTTAACGCGCATCCGCAATCGACTGGATGAAGCGCTGCAAACAGACCCAGCCCGATCGCAAGAGAATGTGCGAGCCGCAGCGGAAGATGTCGAGCGATTGCTGGCAACTTTTAATGCGCTGTTGGCGATGACCCGGATTGAGGCCGGTGAACGTCGTAAAGGCTTCAGCAATATTGATTTGCAAGAATTGGTAGAAGAAATTGCAGAGCTATATGAACCGGCAGCCGAAGAGGCTGATTTTACCCTTGAGGTAGAAACCCAACCGGTGCCGCCTGTCTATGCATCACGCGAACTGATCTCTCAGGCCCTGTCCAATTTGCTGGATAATG
>JALWRV010000181.1 GCA_027080545.1 Parvularculaceae bacterium | reverse complement strand
GATAAAGGTAAGGCCAAGCGCGTCTTTCAGGGGTTGCAATCGATCTCGGCGTTTTTCGTCACAGATGATAATCTTTGCGCCGCAATCTTTAAGAGAAAAGCCCAGCTCCTCGGTTTTCCACCACGCATTGAGCGGCACCACCGTGGCCCCCGTGGCAATCACCGCGAAATAGCTGATCAGCCATTCAGGATAGTTGCGCATAGCAATCGCCACATGGTCGCCAACCCCCACACCACAATTTTCCATCAGGCTATGGGCCATGCGGGCTGCTTGTTGCCAGGTCTCGCCAATGGTCAGGCGGGTTTTCCCATAGACAATAAATTCGCGCGTCAAAAGATGGCCCGTCGCCATGAGCAGAAAATCGCGCAAATTCATGGAAGAAGCCAAAAAGACGCGGGGGTAATCAATATCGCGAACCCGCATCGGTGCCACCGCATAAGTGCCCCCTTGGGCGAGCTTTTTTTCGATGGCTTGATTTAATTGGGCAAGAGAGAGGCTATGATTTTTGGGCATGAAATTTTCCGGCTGCGAATCGGTTCAGAGCCTAGCCGAAATAGGGTGATTCCAGAACCGGTTTTTACACCGAAAATCAATTCCTTTTGCTGGTCGGGGGGTCGCTTATCTTTCGGCTCGGTCCACGGCCTTCAGCCAACACCCGCACCACCCCGCGCAAAGTCTGTATTTCCGGATCGCTCCACCCCGCACGCCCTAGAGCCACCCGCAAATTGCGTTCCATCAAAGGCCGTTTTTCCGGCGGATAGAAATAGCCAGCCTTTTCCAGCTCTGCAAACAAATGGGTGGCCAACCCCTCGACCGCACTTTGGGGCGCTGGAACCGCCGCTTCTCTGGTTTGGATTTGCGAAAGCGCGCGCCCGGTGAGCCCCCATTCATAAGCGATCAGCAAAACCGCCTGCGCCAGATTGAGCGACGAAAAGCCCGGATTGACCGGAATCGAGATTATCCCCTGTGCGCAGGCAAGATCCCGCGCCTCAAGACCAGAACGCTCACCACCAAACAGAATCGCACAATTTTGCCCCTCCTGCTCAATATGCTGATAAAGCTTATGGGTGGCTTCACGCGGCGAAAACACCTCCAATAAAGCCTCCCGACGGCGCGCCGTGGTCGCCAAAACGCAATGGCAATCGCTCACAGCTTCCGCGACACTGTCAAACAGCCGCACCCGATCGAGAATTTCACCGGCCCCTGCGGCCATAGCCCCGGCCCGTTCATTGGGCCAGCCATCGCGCGGGCGCACCAAACGGAGACGGGTCAAGCCAAAATTCAACATCGCCCGAGCGCTCGCCCCAATATTCTCACCCATCTGAGGGTCTACCAATATGATCACCGGACCTTTGCCAGTCGCGGCCAGCCTGTCTTTGGGCATATTTTCCAGTCCTTAAACGCTGCGGCAGGGAACCGCTTAACATGCTTTACCAGCCCCTTCACTTGATGCTATAGCCGCCCAACAAATTTTGAGAACAATAGCAGCGTTTGTCCCCATCCGCTCTCCAATCTTCACCATAAAAGAGGCAAAATCACATGGCCAAAATTAAAGTCGCAAACCCGGTCGTCGAACTAGACGGCGATGAAATGACGCGAATCATCTGGCAATTGATCAAGGACAAGCTGATCCACCC
>JALWRV010000180.1:3546-6814 GCA_027080545.1 Parvularculaceae bacterium | reverse complement strand
CCATAGGGAAACTCCCGAAAGTAAAGGGGTATCCAAATGGCAAAAGGGGGCGTCGAATGGGTTATTAAAGGGGCGCGG
Organism: Parvularculaceae bacterium; assembly: GCA_027080545.1. Taxonomy (GTDB): domain Bacteria; phylum Pseudomonadota; class Alphaproteobacteria; order Caulobacterales; family Parvularculaceae; genus S012-90. Next base: position 6,736 of record JALWRV010000180.1, on the reverse strand, counting down.
AGGGGGCGTTCGCCCAACTGGGCGTTTCACATAAATCCCAGCCGGGCTGGTCAAATAATATTTTTCTAGCACCTCGGATTTCAGGGCGTTGGTACACTGCCTTTAGCCCCTATCATAACATAAAATAAGCACAAATTCCACTTGGTGGTGATAAAAGCTTGGGTTTTTTGCGTCGAATCAATCACCCGTGCCGGGCTTTTCGGAGAAATATTTCTCCAGCTTGTCCGGGACATCGACAAAATCATCCGCATCGGGTGGGGGGTCTTTGCGGACGGTGATATTGGGCCATGTGGCCGCATATTTGGCGTTCAGCTCGGTCCATTTGCCGTCAGGGTCTTCCGTATCGGGCTTTATGGCGTCGACGGGACATTCCGGTTCGCAAACCCCACAATCAATACATTCGTCCGGGTGAATGACGAGGAAATTCTCTCCCTCGTAGAAACAGTCTACCGGACAGACTTCCACGCAATCAGTATATTTGCAGCGAATGCACGCATCGATGACGACATAGGTCATGAATTGTATCCCATTGATCAAACGCGCTTGGGGCGCTAGTGCCGAGACCGAAGGCCCCAGAGCGCAAGAAGGGCGCAAGAAGGGCTGGGGCCAGTGGGCAAGAGGGCCGTCTTATGCGGCGTTCGGGTGGGAAAAACAAGACGAAAAGAGGGGGAAAGGCGGGGTTTTTTGGCCCCTAAATTGGTCTCGCTAGGCCCGGTTTTTGGTAAGGGTTGGCCCATTTAAATCAGGATCTAATGTGCGGGTCAAAATGACAGTTTCATTGGGAAAAAAGCCATTTATTTAGCATGAAATGCTAATAGTTAACGCGAATTTGCTAAGACTGTCTCTTTCTCGCCACATATGGTTAACAAACGAAATTTAGCCCTGTTTTTCCTGCTTTCGGCTGTTGATTCCGCCCGCGTTACGGTCTCACTATCGGCGCGCTATTCTTGCTTAATGGAGGATTTATGAAAAAGCATATTCTAATGTGCTCAGCAGCGGCCTTTTCGCTGATTGCTGTTGATGCACTTACAACAATAGCGGCGGCACAGGATGATCAAATTATCATCACCGGTACCCGCCGTGCTGACCGGTCCGCGTCGGATTCTACGGCGCCGATCGATGTGATTGGTGCGGATGATTTCCAAAACCAAGGCACTGGCGACATGACCGAACTGCTTCGGACCAATGTCCCGTCCTACAATGTGAACACCCAGCCGATTTCCGATGCGGCAACGCTGATTCGCCCAGCCAATCTGCGTGGTCTGTCCCCAGACAACACGTTGATTCTGGTCAATGGCAAGCGTCGTCACCGTGCGGCTGTTATCACCTTCCTCGGCGGCGGTATCGCTGACGGTTCCCAAGGTCCAGACGTTTCCACCATTCCAGGCATTGCCCTGAAACAGGTTGAGGTTCTGCGCGATGGTGCGTCATCGCAATATGGGTCTGACGCTATCGCTGGCGTGATCAACTTTATTCTCGACGATGCCCCTGAAGGTGGTGTTATCGAGGCCAAAGCGGGTTCTACCTATGAAGGTGACGGCACTTTCTATCAGGTTTCCGGTAAAAAAGGCTTTGCGATTGGTAACGGCTTTTTGTCGGTTGCTGGTGAATATCGCCAAGCTGATCCCACCAGCCGTTCGGTTCAGCGCGATGATGCGGCTGCTTTGATTGCTGCCGGCAACACCGCTGTAGCCAATCCGGCACAAATTTGGGGTCAGCCTGAAATTATTGATGATTACAAGCTGTGGGCCAATTTCGGTACCGATGACAGCATGGATCATCAGTTCTACGGATTTGCCAACTATGCAGCCCGCGAAGTGGAAGGCGGCTTCTTCTTCCGTAACCCGACCAATCGTGGCGGTGTGTATCGCGGTCCTCAGGTGAACCCGGCCACGGGTAACGCTGTTGTGCTGAATGACAATGGCACCCCGGCAGACCCAACGGATGATTTCTTCACCGATGCGATTACTAATGCTGTGGTTGCAGCACCGGTAAGTTCCGTTCTTGTTGGCGATTTGAGCCTTAATGATACGGGTGATTGCCCGGCGGGTATTCCGCTGACAGCCGGTGGCGGTTTGCTGCCAGATCCGACCATTTTGGGTCAAGTTACGGCTGATGCGAACTGCTTCTCCTTTGTCGAGCTGTTCCCAGGTGGTTTCACCCCGCGCTTTGGCGGTAATCTTGAAGACTGGTCGGTAAACTTCGGTATCCGTGGCGAGTGGGCCATGGGCAATGGTTTGGGCTATGACATTAGCTTCTACCATGGCGACAACCAGATCGATTACTTCATCAAAAACACTGTCAATGCCAGCCTTGGGCCGAACCAGCCTGCAGGCAATGCCTTTAATCCGGGTGGCTATGGACAGGTTGAAGATGCGATCAATGTCGACTTCACCTATGGTATGCCAATCGAAGGCTTTGCTTCAGACCTCAACATCGCGTTTGGTTATGAATGGCGCGAAGAGGACTTTGAAGTTCGGGCTGGCGATGCTGCGTCCTATGCGCTTGGTCCGCTGGCAGCTGCCGGTGGTGTCTATCCGCTGGGTCAAGGCTTCTCGTCTTCGTCCAACGGCTTTGGTGGGTTTACCCCTGCCAGCGCAGGCAAAAACTCACTGGCTCACCAATCCTTCTATGTGGATACTGAGGCAGACGTAACCGATGCCCTGACATTACAGGCAGCGGTGCGGTATGAGGATTATGATGTCTTCGGTGAAGATACCAACTATAAAGTCGGTGCTTTGTTCCGGGTTACGGATACATTCCGTCTACGCGGTACCTACTCCACCGGTTTCCACGCGCCAACAGCTGGTCAAGTTAATGTGATTAACGTGACCACCCAGTTCACCAATGGCCAATTGCAAGATCAGGGGACCTTCCCGCTGACCTCTGCTGCGGGTCAAATTGTGGCCGATTATATTTCGTCCACGACCAATGGTGGTTTGGGTCTGGCTCGTCCGACATTGACACCTGAAACAGCGGACAACTTCTCCGTTGGTGCTGTGTTCAATCTTGGTCCGGCAGAAGTTACCCTCGACTTCTTCAACATCAAGCTGAAAGACCGGATTGCGCTTTCGAGCCAAATCGACTTTACAGCAGCGTTGACATGGTTGGCGGCTGAAAACTCTGTGAGTATTGCAGGTCTGACACAAACCAGTCAGATCTTGAACGCGCTAGCTAATGCTGGTGTGGT
>JALWRV010000180.1:0-3536 GCA_027080545.1 Parvularculaceae bacterium | reverse complement strand
AACGAAAGGTATGGACCTCGTTGCGACGATGCCGCTTGAGTTCACCCAAAGTGGTGACACCAAGGCTACATTGGTCGTCAACTACACCGACACGTCGGTGACGAATGTTGGCGCTACAGTGAACCCAACCCGGGTTCGTCAGCTGGAGGACAATCTCCCGGCATGGCGTGGTAATCTGCAAGTGGTCCACACTGAAGGCCCATGGCGGATGCTGGGTCGCCTGAATTATTTTGGCGAGTTCTATGAAGCTCACCTTGATGATGGCACCTTGCCGATCAATGCTGACGCCCAAGTCACCTTTGATGTGGAAGCTGGCTATGCCTTCGACAATGGCTTTGAAGTCATTGGCGGTGTGCAGAACCTGTTTGATAGCTATCCGACGGACAATCCGTGGGCCGGTATTGTGGGATCTAAATATCCTGCAACCGCACCAAACGGTTTTGCTGGCGGTACATACTATCTCCGCGTACGCAAAAGCTTCTAAGTGACGCGATAAATTCGGTGAAAGCCGAACGAGAAGAGATGCCGGGATTTATCCCGGCATCTTTTTTTATGAGTGGAAGGGCGTAAACTGGGGCTTATGGAACTGACCCATCGGATAGCCACCCTAGAGGACCTCGATGCTATGCGCGATTTGATGAGCATGGCCATTGAGCAACTGCAAACGGAGTTTTTAACGCCTGAACAGATTGAGGCGTCAAAATATGTGATGGGGCTCGATAGTCTGCTGGTGCGCGATCGTACCTATTTTGTCATTGAGGTTGCAGGAGAGATGGCCGGTTGTGGTGGATGGTCTAGGCGCAAAACCTTGTTTGGAGGGGATCATACGCAAGGCCGTGATCCGGAAAGGCTAGACCCGAAAAAAGACGCGGCCCGTATACGCGCCATGTACACCCACCCAAACTTTATCCGACAAGGGGTGGGCACTCTGATTCTAAAACTCTGCGAACAGGCTGCGCGCAAAGAAGGTTTTACCCATGCGGAGCTTGCCGCGACCATGGCCGGAGTACCGCTTTATAAGCATTATGGTTTTCGCGAGCAAAAACACTGGATGGAAAAAACCCCTATGGGGGTCGATGTACCATTGGTTAGGATGGTGAAGGATATTTGAAGATTGCTTAGAAAAAAGCGGCCCTGCCATTTTTTCTCCCTTGCCCTGAGTTTGTTCTAGGATAAACAAAGAGACGGGAGAGATGCGTCTCCTCAGTGGAGGCAATCTCGCACTTTTTATAAGGGCGCAAAATTAATTTGAAAAATTGGGCGTAGCGTGACGCATATCCCCTGACCAATGGTTACTTGCTGCCATAGGGCTTGGAAGCGCTGAATCTGGTTACGGACCTCAGCAATTTTTTCATCCTCTAAAATAAAAGGGGTTATTTTGCTTGCCTGACATGCGGCATCGAACACCGATTGCAAATTAGCCAGCTCTGTTTCAGTTCCCGACCAAAGATCGGCCTCGAAACATTCCACTAGCCGCTCTGCATGAATGAGTTGCACAATATCACCATCGGGTACTTCAGGTCGCGAGGCGCTGGCATGGCCCTTGGTTTTGGCCATGGGGGCAATTTCTTCCGGTGTCATGCCAGACATGATCAGTCCCCAAAAGCCATGCTCAAGATGGAACGCGGTTTCAATAATGGCGTGCATGATATCGTGGGGCAGCGGGCTTTTGTGGGGAAAGCGTGTGGTGATGGGGTCCATATTGGGACGCTTGATCTCGATTTGATCATAGTCTGCGTGCTTGTATATTTTTATCTCAAGATCAAGCGACATTGCTCACACCCAGGACCGGACAGATTCGAGCGCCCGGGCGGCCAAAGCTCGTTTGCGGGCGCGTCCCTTTTCCTTGCCTTTAATGCGCTTGCCTTCAGCATCATGGGTCGGGGTTTCAATTTCCGGGAACAGGCCAAAATTCACATTCATGGGTTGAAAGGCTTTTTTACTGCCCGCGCCCTCTGACAAATGCCCGCCGGTAATGTGGCGGTGGAGTGCCCCCAGAGCGCTTGTTGGCGGTGGTAGGTGGGGCGTTTCGCCCAAGGCTTGCGCTACAGCGAAGCGCCCGGCTAAAAGGCCAATGGCCGCACTTTCAAGATAGCCCTCAACCCCGGTGATTTGCCCGGCAAAGCGCAAGCAGGGTTTGGCTTTTAAACAAAAATGCTGGTCCAATAGGCGCGGTGAATTGAGAAAAGTATTGCGATGGATGCCTCCCAGCCGGGCAAATTGTGCTTTTTCAAGTCCTGGCACCATGCGGAAAATTTCTGTCTGCGCCCCATATTTCAATTTGGTCTGAAAACCGACCATATTATAGAGCGTGCCAAGCTTATTATCTTGGCGCAATTGCATGACCGCAAAAGGGCGCTCTGCGTTACGCGGATTGATTAGTCCCACCGGCTTCATAGGCCCAAAGCGCAAGGTCTCGCGCCCCCGCTCAGCCATCACTTCCACGGGCAAACACCCTTCAAAATAGGGGGTGTTTTTTTCCCATTCTTTAAATTCAGTTTTTTCGCCCGCGATTAAAGCATCGATAAAACGATAATATTCCTCTTCGCTGAAGGGAAGATTGATATAGTCGGCCCCATCGCCGCCAGGCCCCACCTTATCATAGCGTGATTGAAACCAGGCTTTATCAAAATTGATACTGTCCTTGTGGATGATGGGTGCAATGGCATCAAAAAAGGCTAGCTCTTCCTCGCCCGTGAGTGCATGGATGGCCTTTGCTAGGGGGAGGGAAGTCAACGGCCCGGTCGCAATGATGACATTACTCCAATCGTCGGGGGGTAGGCCGGTAATTTCCCCACGCTCTATGGTGATATAGGGGTTATCAATAATCGCTTGGGTCACCGCCGCCGAGAAATGATCGCGATCGACCGCCAGCGCGCCCCCGGCAGGGACTTGGTTGGCATCAGCCGCGTGTAAAATAATAGACCCGGCGAGGCGCATTTCTTCATGCAAAACCCCAACGGCATTATTTTCCTTGTCATCGGAGCGAAAACTATTGGAGCAGACAAGCTCAGCGCAATAATCCGTGTGATGGGCTTCTGTTTGCCGTTCCGGGCGCATCTCGTGGAGAATAATGTGCGCCGCATCCGATGATAGTCCCGCCTTGGCGAACCTATGGGCTGCCTGCCAAGCGGCTTCCGAGCCGGCCAAGCCAGCCCCGATGATGTGAATGATCTTTTCCATGCCCCAGCCAATAGGCGAGATTAGGCCAAAAGAAAAGAGCCTAGGGCTGGGTAGTCGGATTTAGGCCTATACCCTCAAGCAGCTCAATGTCCGAAACGGTCTCGGTTTCCACACTTTTCATGGGAAACATCATAAGACTCATTTTCATTTGCGTTTGCGTATCCGCGATCATCAAGGGGCCATCGGCAAAGAGGGGCCGTATATCCATAGTAAGATCCATGGAGCGAATGGATATACCGGTTTGAATTTTCACCGGCTTGCCCAACCATAGGTGAATTTTGTCAAATTGCCTGCTCTTTTTGTCTATATAGAACTCTCCGCGTATGGCTTTTGTCATGCGCTCCATCATGCGG
>JALWRV010000179.1 GCA_027080545.1 Parvularculaceae bacterium | reverse complement strand
CCCCTTCGGAGATCAATACCCCCCAAGAGGTCAAGGGCTCCTGCACACCCAACCCCAGAAAGCTCAAAAAGCTTTCCGCCAAAATCGCATAGGGAATGGTGAGCGTGACATAAATAACCACCGGCCCCAGCAAATTGGGCACGATATGGCGCCGCACAATGGTCAAAGGTTTGACCCCCGTAGCCCGCGCGGCCTCGACAAATTCTTTTTCTTTTAAGGTCAAGGTTTGCCCGCGCACAATCCGCGCCATGGTCAACCATTCAATGGCCCCGATAGCAATGAACATAATCCACAAGGAGGTACCAAAAACCACCATCAGAATAATCACAAAAAACACGAAGGGCAGAGAATAGAGAATATCGACAATCCGCATCATGATATTGTCCACGGCCCCGCCCATAAAGCCGGCCGTCGCCCCCCATAAAACACCGATCATCAAGGATACCAACGTGGCCATAAGCCCCACGGCCAGCGAAACCCGTGCGCCTATCAAAGTACGCACAAACAAATCCCGTCCATTGGCATCCGCCCCGAACCAAAACTCGCTGGAGGGTGGGGCGAGATAGGCATCATAATAAATTTCGCTAAACCCGTGGGGGGCAAACATAGGCCCGAAAATAGCCAACAGAGCAACCAGCACCAGCACCACCAATGACACCATCGCTGCCTTGTTACGCATCATCCGGCGGCGCGCATCATCCCATAGGCTACGTCCAGCCAGCGGCGTCTCATTGCCCGTGGCCTTATTCATGGCCTGCACATGGGGGTGCTTGTCCGCATATTCTTTGGCTGCGCTCATCAGGACAGTTTCACTTTCGGATCAAGAACCGCCAACACCAAATCGGCCACCAAATTTAACAGCACAATCAATGTCGCATAAAGTATCACGACCCCCATCACCAACGTATAGTCACGGCTGATCGCGCCTTCGACAAAATAGCGGCCAATGCCGGGCAGGTTAAAAATTTTCTCAATCACGAGAGACCCGGAAAGCAGCGCCGCTGTCGCCGGTCCCAAATAGGAAACCAGCGGAATAGCCGCCGCCCGCAACGCATGACGGCGCACGATCTGCGCCGATGAAAGCCCCTTGGCCCGAGCGGTGCGAATATAGTTGGAACGCATCACTTCGATCATGGAGCCGCGCATCAACCGTGAGATGATGGCAATTTGTGGCAACGCCAATGTGAGAATCGGCAAGATCAAGCTTTTCAAAAAAGTACCAAGCCCTTGGGCCTCAATCGCTGACCAACCCACCCACCCGGAGGTCGGCAACCAATTATTCCACACCGCAAAAAGCAGCGTCAGCAAAGGCGCGGTCACAAAATTGGGAATGGTGATACCCGCCAAGGCGATCACCATCACCGCATAATCACTGGTGCCATTTTGTCTAAGCGCGGCCAATATGCCGAGAAAGGAGCCAATGAATATGGCCAATATCAAGGAGGACAGGCCAATCGTCGCGGAAACCGGCAAGCCTTGCAAAATCAGCTCCGTAACGGTGAAATCGCGGATTTTATAGGAGGGACCAAAATCGCCCTGCACCACATCGCCAAGATAGCGCAAAAACTGCACCGGTAGCGGATCATCAAGATGATAGCGCGCCGCGATATTGGCTTCGATTGCCGGTGGCAAATTCCGGTCTGAGGTAAAAGGCCCCCCAGGCGCAATACGCATCATGAAAAAAGAAACAGCGACCACCACGAGCAGCGTGGGAATCGCAGAGAGTAGCCTTTTCAGCGTATAAAGTAGCATGAAGGCCACTTCCTCTTATTGTACAACGCAACCGCTGGCCATAAACCAACATTTCACAGGCAGGAACACAGCCCAGACGGAATGAGCGACAGACCACCCTCCGAACGAGAGGTCTTTTAGCAGGATGTTGCCAAAAAAGGCAACACACCATCTGTCCGCTTGCCCCACCCTTCGGAACCTGAAACAATCAGGGAAAATGGGCCGATCCCATGATCAGCCAACCCTATTTAATGGATGGATTTTATGAAATTGCTCACTGTTCGCTTGCTCATTCTGGTTGCCCTTGCTCTCGGCCTGCTGGCTTGCTCGCCAGAGACCACACAGGCGGACAAAACGCCACCGGAGACAGAACAAACCCCCACCCCGCCTGACACACCAGAAGGCCAGCCCGCCGGAGAAATAGTCGGCAATGGGCCTGCCTTATGGATGGTTTCCGATCAGGACACACAGATCTATTTATTCGGAACCGTGCATATTCTGCATGGGGAAACCCAGTGGCGTAGTGATCGCTTTGAAACCGCGTGGCAAGCCAGCCCGACCCTGTTTCTGGAAACCGACATTGGTCCGGAAGCCCAGCAGGCTCTATCCGGCCTGATGAGCCAAATCGCCTTTAATCCGCCCGGCGTCACATTGGAGAGCTTTTTCTCCCCGGAAGAATGGCAATTGATTTCCGATGTTGCTGATGAATTAAAATTACCCATCGTTTCTTTGCAAGCCATGCGCCCCTGGCTTGCCTCGGTCTTGATATCGGTACAGATGATTGTTGCCGAGGGTGGAGACCCAGAAGCCGGTGTCGACAAATTACTGCTCACGGAAGCCAATAATACCGGCAAAACATTGCGCTATTTTGAAACCCCGGAACAGCAAATACATTTTCTTGCAGATTTACCTGACAATGTTTCTGCTGACATGCTCTATGAAGGGCTGATTTATTATCGGGATAATCCTAACTATTTCAACGAAATGGTCACGGCATGGCAATCTGGCGATATGGATGCAGTAGCGCAAATCTTGCTTGAGGGGCTTGCTGGACCGGATGAATTTGCCGAAGTGCTGCTTTATAAACGCAATGCCAACTGGGCAGATCAACTGGCCGATGTGATGGAAAATGAGCAAGGTACATTTTTCGTCGCCGTCGGCGCGGGCCATCTGGTCGGAGAGCGTTCATTACAGCATTACATGGCTGAAAAGGGCTATGAGGCTGTCCGCCAATAGTTTTGCCTAGCCGAAATGATCTATGATTTTTTGCACCAACCGAGCAGCCACTTGCTGTTTGCTCATGGGGGGCCATGATTCAGGCTTGGGGTCCCGTTTGCCATCCCCCTGCTCACCGCCAATAAAAATCACCTGATTTTCCATCCCACCCATAACGCCACCCACAATGGCGCTTTGGCTAGAAACATCATTAGCGATTATCCAATCGCAATTTTTACGTTTTTTCTTCGTCACGGCATGGGATTTAATCGCCTCGGTCTCGGCGGCAAAACCGATCACAAGTTCTGGGCGCAAGTCAGGATGATTAGCGATGGTTTTCAAAATATCGGGGTTTTCCGATAGTTTTATTTCACCCATACCGCCCTTTTCTTTTTTGATTTTCTCAACGGCTTTTTGTTTTGGTCGATAATCCGCCACTGCGGCGCAAAAAATTCCAACCGTGGCCGGAAGGGCGGCTTCACATGCTCGCATCATTTCACGGGCGGTTTGCACCCGCACCATGTCCACCCCTTCTGGTACGGTTAGATTAGTCGGGCCGGATATTAACGTCACCTGCGCGCCAGCTTCTGCACAAGCGGCCGCAATCGCATAGCCCTGCAAACCGGAAGAACGGTTGGCCAAATAGCGCACCGGATCAATCGGCTCATGGGTGGGACCGGCAGTGATTAAAACATGCTTACCCAAAAGGGGCCCGCCGCGTTGTGTGTCGGCAAAATAATTCGTGATCGCCCGCGCTATCTCATCCGGTTCTGCCATACGCCCAAAACCAAATTCACCGCACGCCATTTCCCCCTCATCAGGCCCCACAACACGCACCCCATCTTGGCGCAGATGGGCCAAATTGCGCTGGGTGGCCGCATGGTGCCACATACGCACATTCATCGCTGGCACCACGAGAATATCCGTGTCTGTCGCCAAAAGGCAGGTCGAGGCCAGATCATCGGCCAGACCATGGGCCATTTTTGCCATCAAGTCGGCGGTGGCTGGTGCCACCACAATCAGATCTGCCGCGCGAGATAGCTCAATATGGCCCATTTCGGCCTCGTCCGTTAGGTCAAAAAGATCTGTGAAACATTTCTCCCCGGTTAGCGCCGAGACGCTGAGCGGGGTAACAAATTGGGCCCCGGCGCGGGTTAGAATCGCCCGCACAGAAATATTGCGCTGTTGTAATTTACGTATTAACAACAGCGACTTATAGGCAGCGATGCCACCACCAATGATCAAAAGAACAGTTTTTTGAGACAAAAAAGGTCCTTTCCTTAACGGGTCGGCGCGAAGGGGGGCAGAGAGCGCCAGTTATTGTCGTTAGAGGGGGCTTATACGACAAACCCGTTAAGAAAAGGAAGGCATCGGGGGTTAAGTGAGGCGTCTCCTCCCGCAGCCTTATTGGTGTCCGGGCTAAATGGTGCCCGGCGTGGCGGCCTTGTTCACAGCCCGGAAGCAATCGAGCAGGAAAAGCCCGAACATGATCAAGAACCAATTGGATGGATCGCTATTGACATAATGGGTGTTGAAATAGCTCATCATGGCAAAGAACACGCCCAGCCGCAGGGTAAAAGAAATGGCGAAATTCAATGACTTAACCTTGCGTCGGGCGGCTTTTTGCTCCGCCGTTTCGCGCAGATGCGGTTTCCCAATTCGGGACACATCCGGCTTGAATTCTGCCAATTTACCCGGAGAAAACTGGCCTGGCATGACCAATTTACCACCGCGCATACCGATATAATTATCGGTCTCGGCATTATTTTCGGCCACTTCTTGTTGGCCTCTCTTAAGCGGCAAAAAGGGATTACCGGTCTCGAATGAGGCACGCGGGGGCCGAAAAGGGGATCGCTTGCCAAAAGGCATTTTCTTCAGAGTCATATTATGTGGCATGGTGGCTCCTCCTCAGTCGCTACTCCATACAAGGACAAGTCTGCAGCCTATTTGTTGCGAAAAAACTGAAGAAAAGCGCAGCATTTAGTGAAAAATAGGCGCCATATTAACGCCGCAATCACCAATAACTATTTGTTTTTATTATATTTTTACTTTTGGCCCTTTTTTAGCGCCCGAGCCAATTCAAAAATAGTTTGTTGAGAAAGTGAAAATCCATCCTCTTCCACCATCGCCACCGCCCGTTCTGCCGCATCGGCAAATTCGGGAAATTTGCGCGCCAGGCGCAAGGCCGCCTTGGCCGAGCGGGTGAGATCACGGCCAATGGCTTTTGGCCCGAGAAGGCTTTGAATATAGGCGCGCACCACCGGTTCGGCACATTCCCACATATTGATCTCTGGGTTGAGGGCTCTGGCCACCCCCTCTACGACCACCATGGTCCGCTGTAACAGCACCAATTCCGGACGCAAATGCATATCAAATATTTCGGTGACATCAAATAATTGCTGCAACACCACAGACATATCAACGGTGGAACTATCCTTGCCAAAAATGGGCTCGCCCACCGAGCGCAAAGCCGTGGCAAAGGCATCAACCGAATGGTGCGGATCGATATAACCCGCATCAAAATGGGCTTGCGCAGCACTTTGATAGTCACGCTGGATGAAGCCGTAAATTATTTCCGCAAATACCCGCCGTGCCTCACTGTCCAATCGCCCCATAATGCCAAAATCAATCAACACCAATCGGCCCTTATCGTCGACCAACAAATTACCCTGATGCATATCCGCGTGGAAAAACCCTTGCTCCAAAGCTTGGCTGAGAAATGACTGCATCAAAGTAGTGGCAAGTTTATTCCGGTCTATGCCCGCTTCGTCCAAAGCTTCTAGGTTAGAAACCGGTATGCCGTCGACCCATTCAATTGTCAGCACACGGCGCGCAGAACGCTCCCAAACGATTTCCGGTACATAAAGCGCGCTCGCATCAGCGAGATTTTCCCGAAGCTCTGAAGCCGCCCCTGCTTCAAGGCGCAAATCCAATTCGATTTCTGCCGCATCAGAAAGGGTTTGAATAAATTTTGTCGGTTCCACTCGTCGCAAAGAGGGAAATAGAAACTCGATCGTTTTAGCCCCGCGCAAAAAAGCACGAAATTCAAGTGCTGCAATTTTCTCAATATTGGGCCGTAAAATTTTTACCGCTACCGACCGCCCACCGGGTAATGTTGCCTTGTGAACTTGTGCGATTGAGGCCGCAGCGACGGGTTCGGAAAAACTCTCAAACAAGTCCTCGACCTTTTTGCCAAGCGCTTTTTCCAACTCGGCGCGCGCTTCGACCGTTGGAAAAGGCGGCATCCTGTCTTGCAATTCCGACAGATCCGCAGCCATTTCAAAACCGATAACATCCGGCCTAGTGGCCAGAAACTGACCGAATTTAACATAGGCCGGCCCCTGCCCGCCGAGCGCTCTAGCAAGGCGCTGTCCGGGGCGCAAATCCTTACCTCTGGCACCAATGCGCGACAAACGCCCCAGCATACGCAACCCCCAGGGCAACGCATCGGCATATTCTCGGGGCAAAAGCGCGTCATAGCGCGACAGGATAAAACCAGCGCGGGCCAAACGATAATAATCTGCAAAAATCGACAACATCAGATTTATAATTTCCACCCATAATGCAAGGCGGCAATACCACCGGAGAGATTCTCATAAGAAACTTTTTCAAAACCAGCGGCAGAAATTTGCGCCGCAAACTGGTCTTGGGTCGGAAAGCGACGAATGGATTCCACCAAATATTGATAGCTATCTCGGTCTTTAGCGACCCATTCTCCCAATCGAGGAATGGCATTGAACGAATAGGCATCATAGATTTTTTGCATGGTTTGTGTAATCGCATGGGAAAATTCCAAACACACAAAGCGGCCACCCCGCTTCAAGACCCGATAGGCTTCGCGTAAAGCCTGATCTTTGTCGGTAACATTGCGAATACCAAAACCGATGGTATAGCGA
>JALWRV010000178.1 GCA_027080545.1 Parvularculaceae bacterium | reverse complement strand
TATGGGCGGCTGCGCGAAAAACTTACCTTCTTTTTATCCATGACCCTATTGCTGATCATTATCCGCCTCTATCAACTCTACGGGCTGTAAAAATAGTGCCCCCTTCGCGGGCATCTCTCCATTTTGGGCACGCTCTAAAAAAGGGGTATTGTGGACAACAGGCTCTGGACCCGCTGATATTATCCCCGCCATAATCACCCTATGAATAAAGCCCGCCCCACTGATAGCCCAGCCCCCCTTCCGGCCATTCACCGCTTGCCTTCGGGCACGGTCAATCGCATAGCGGCGGGCGAGGTCATTGAGCGCCCGGCTGCGGTGGTCAAAGAGCTGGTAGAAAACGCCCTTGATGCTGGAGCCACCCAAATCGACATTGAGATTGAACAAGGCGGCAAGAGCTTTTTGCGGGTCACCGATAATGGCTGCGGTATGGATGAAAAAAACCTACTGCTATCGATTGAGCGCCACGCCACCTCCAAACTCACCCCTGCCCAAGATGGAGAGTATGATCTCACCCATATTTTCACCATGGGGTTTCGCGGCGAAGCCCTGCCATCGATCGGCGCGGTAGCAAGGCTCGATATTATTTCAAAACCCATTACCGGTACGGATGGTTTAAAACTGTCCGTTCATGGCGGCACACTCAGCGGCCCTGCGCCGGCCCCCTTTTCCGGCCATGGGGCGCGTATTGAGGTGCGCGATTTATTTTATGCAACCCCAGCGCGTTTGAAATTCCTAAAATCTGATCGCGCTGAAACCACCGCCATTACCGATATCGTCAAACGTCTCGCCATGGCCCGCGCGGATGTAGGTTTTTCCCTCACATCCAATGGCCGCAGTCTGTTTTCAGATGGGCCACGGGGGGGCAGCGATAAAGCGCGTTTGGTTCGGCTCGCCCATATTATGGGACGTGATTTTGGGGACAATGCGCTGGCCATTGATGCCACCCGCGAGGAAATGCACTTAACCGGCTATTGCGGACTACCCACATTCAACCGCGCCATGGGCGACCGACAATATTTATTTGTCAATGGCAGGCCGGTAAAAGATCGGCTGATCATTGGGGCCATCCGTGGTGCCTACGCTGATTTTCTAGCGCGTGACCGCCACCCGGTCGTGGCTCTGTTTCTCGACCTGCCCCCCGCTCAAGTGGATATCAATGTCCACCCGGCAAAGACGCAAGTCCGCTTTCGTGATGCAGGCCTCGTGCGCGGCCTGCTGGTCACCGCCATGCGCCAAGCTCTAGCTAAAGGCGGACATCGGGCTTCAACCAGCGCCAGCCATTTCGCTCTTGGCCGCATGCAGCCCCAGACCAGCCCATGGCAACCGGAGCTTACCCGCCAACGACCAAGCACCCCCGATAATCCCTATACGGATCGCACCCAGGCCAATAGGCAAACAGTGATGGAAGAGCAGGCCCAACCCTTCTCACCCCCCAGTGCGCGCCTCGATGAGACAGATAGCGCCCCCCCACCGGATGAACACCCATTAGGTGCCGCGCGCGCACAATTATTTGAGACCTATATCGTCGCCCAAACCCGAGATGGGTTGATTATCGTCGATCAACATGCCGCCCATGAAAGGCTGGTTTATGAGCGCATGAAACAAGCGCTGGAACAAGGTGGCGTCGCCCGCCAAGGTCTTTTAATACCGGAAA
>JALWRV010000177.1 GCA_027080545.1 Parvularculaceae bacterium | reverse complement strand
CGCGGTTTGACGTCGGCACTGATGCAGATGATGCGATTTTGCGGGTGCATGAAAAAATACAAGCCAACCGCTATCGTCTTCCCCCCAACATAGCATTGCCACTCGTTACCGGACGGGGCATCAATGATGTCCCGATTGTTGCGCTAACGCTTTCTCCTGAACCCTGGACAGAAAATATATGGACAGATAGTGCCCTGCATATGTTGGCCGAAGAACTGTTGAACGAATTGGTCAAGGTAGAGGATGTGGGGATAACGGATATTATCGGCGGCAGGGTATTAGAGATGCGGGTTGAACCCAATATTCAGGCCATGGCCTCATATGGCATCTCGCTACGCACGCTGGTGGAGGCTGTGCGCCAAGCAGCATCAGCCATGCCCGTGGGCACTGCGCGCCAAGAGGGGTCATCCTTATTGGTGCAAGCAGGCGATCAAGTTTCAAGCCTAAGCGCTTTGGAGCGGTTGGAAATACGCGGTGCGGGGGGGCGCACGGTCTATCTTTCCGATGTTGCGACCATCAAAGTTATCGGTGCCGATACGGAATCTTTTGTCTGGAACTTTACCAAGGAGGGCGCAAAAGAAAATTTCGCCCTAAGCCCGGCGGTCACGCTGGCCTTGGCAAAACGCCCCGGCGCGAATGCGGTGCTTGTTTCCGAACATATATTAGAGCGGGTGGAGAGCCTGAAAGGCCCGCTCATTCCCGAAGGGGTGCGTGTTGATGTGACGCGCAATTATGGGGAAACCGCCAATGAAAAAGCGAATGAACTCTTGTTTCATCTCGGCTTGGCGACGATTTCTATCGTATTGCTCATCGCCTTTGCTATAGGGTGGCGTGAAGCACTGGTGACATTGATCGTTATTCCTACCACCATCCTATTGACCATGTTCGCCTCGAAAATGATGGGCTATACGATCAACCGGGTTAGCTTGTTCGCATTGATTTTTTCCATTGGTATTTTGGTCGATGATGCGATTGTGATCATCGAAAATATCGCGCGGCATTGGGCGATGAAAGATGGGCGTAGCCGCACCAAAGCGGCGATTGATGCGGTATCAGAGGTGGGAAACCCTACCATCATCGCGACTCTAACCGTGATAACCGCTCTGTTGCCGATGATGTTTGTCTCTGGCTTGATGGGGCCTTACATGGCTCCGATCCCTGCCAATGCCTCTGCGGCCATGGGTTTTTCCTTCTTTGTCGCGGTGGCTATCGCCCCATGGTTGATGATGCGCATTGCAGGGCGGGCCAAGTTTGAGGGCCATGGCACCGCCGCCGATAGAAAAGACCCCCATGAACAAAACGCCAATGAACAAAATTCCCATGAACAAGAAAGCCGTTTAAGTCGTGTTTATCGTCGCGTGGCTGCCCATGTAGTCGCGTCCCGGCGGCGGGCTTGGATATTTTTGATTATTGTCGGGGTCACAACGCTGGCATCGTTTAGCCTGTTTGCGTTCAAACTGGTCACCGTAAAACTTTTGCCTTTCGATAATAAGGCCGAGGTGCAGGTAATTGTCGATTTGCCGGAAGGGGCGTCGGTAGAAGATACTGAGCGGGCTCTTTTTGCCATGGCGGATGGGCTGCGCTCTATTCCAGAAATTGAATCGATACAAGCTTATGCGGGCACGGCCGCCCCGATCAATTTCAACGGGTTGGTGCGT
>JALWRV010000176.1 GCA_027080545.1 Parvularculaceae bacterium | reverse complement strand
CACCAGCCCATCGCCACACACCATCTGCGGCTCGCATTATCGTTGAAGGCAAGGGGGGATATACCGTTGTTGATGGCGAAAAACTACCAATGGAGGAGGGCGATCTGGTGCTTACCCCCGGCGGCGAATGGCATGACCACGGCCACGAGGGCGATGAGCCGGTAATTTGGCTGGATGCGCTTGATCTGCCGCTTTTTGTTTATCTTGAGGGCTCCTATGCCGAAGAATCGCCATTGCAGGCGCAGCGAAACCGACCGGATGCCAGTGAAGTTGAATATATGGCAGCGGGTCTGGTGCCATCGCGAAGCCGCACAAAGAACCTTCGAAATTATCCGATGATGCGCTATCCCTGGGCGCGTACCGAGCAGGCATTGCGCCAGCAGATGAAATATAGCGATGATCCAATTGCCGAAATTGATTACGTAAACCCCGAAACAGGCGATGATGTTTTGCCGACAATGGGATTTACCGCGATGATGTTGCAAAACGGGAAAACGGTCGCACCGGTGTTAAAATCGACCTCCTGCGCCTTCCATATCATCAAAGGTGAGGGGAAATCTGTAATCAATGGCAAAGAAATTTCCTGGCAGTCCAAGGATACTTTCACGGCGCCGGTTTTTTCTGAAATTTCTCATATAGCCACAAATGAAGCCTTTATTATTTGTGTGCATGACAAACCACTGCAGGACAGGCTTGGATATTACGAGGAAAGACCACGATGAGCACCTATTTATTTGACCTGCCCAAAGCGCCTTTAATTCCGGTGGTCGGAGAGGATAAATCTTATCCGGTTGGACGCATTTTTTGTGTCGGGCGAAATTACGCTGCCCATGCCGCAGAAATGGGAAATGAAGTGGATCGGTCTGCGCCATTTTATTTCACCAAATCGCCAACGGCAGTTGCGCCAAGCGGTATAACAACACCCTATCCACCGGGAACCAAAAACTATCATTATGAGATGGAACTTGTGGTGGCTCTTGGCGCGCCCGTATTCAAGGTAGATGCGGAGAATGCCTGGGCTGCAGTTTATGCCTATGGCTGTGGACTTGATATGACAAGACGTGATTTGCAGATTGCTGAACGTGAAAAGAAACGACCCTGGGATCTGGGCAAGGATGTTGAGCAATCGGCTATTATCGCCCCCTTTACCAAAGCCTTAGATATTGGCTCGATAGGTGAGCAAAAAATCCAGCTAAAACTGAATGGTGAATTGAAGCAAGATGCTTTGCTTTCCGATATGATTTGGAAAGTAAACGAAATCATATCTCATCTGTCCGGTTTTTATCACTTGCGTCCCGGTGATCTGATCATGACAGGTACGCCCGCCGGTGTTGGCCCGGTTGTGCCGGGTGACCGAATAGAAGGGCAGATTACCGGACTGTCACCGATTTCCCTGACTATTGGAAACCCGGAATAGGCGTTAAAATGAACAAATTTCCCATTCTTATTGCCGGTGGTGGCATAGGTGGCTTGGCCACAGCCATGGGGTTGGCGCAAAAAGGGGTTTCCTCCATCGTTTTGGAAAAGAGCGCGCAACTGGGTGTAATAGGAGCGGGCATTCAACTTGGCCCTAATGCAGTTCATGCCTTTGATGCGTTGGGGGTTGGCGATGCCGCGCGCGCGATGGCGGTTTATATCGACAATCTGCGCCTAATGGATG
>JALWRV010000175.1 GCA_027080545.1 Parvularculaceae bacterium | reverse complement strand
CATTGATTTTGCCCGGCTATAAAGCCGCTCGACGTCTTCCTCTATCAGCGCTTGCCCTTTAGTGAGACTCCCGAGCTTAAACCAGAGACCCGCCGTTCCCACCACGTTCAGCACCCCGAGCACCGCTATCAGCAGCGTTATGCCCAGCTCAAAGCTCATTTGATCACGCCAACGGCCTTGCCGCCGTAGTAAAGCACACCGCCAATCACAACCCACTTAACAAGCTTAGAGCTTTTTTCTGCGGCCGTGCCTGTTTCGGATACAATATCTTTGACCGCAAACAGCCCCCAAACAAACAGCCCGCCCCGAATAATCAATGGCATTTCCGCCCCCCCTATAGATATTTACGCGCGTATTTGATCCGCGAATCCATGTGGACCGCGCCCGGGCGCAAGTATTTGTTGCTGAAAATCCGCGTCGCTTCCTCAACGGTCCGCGCGCCCTTGATCAACGGAATAACCCGCTTTTCCCAAGTTGCTGTCAGCTCGTGGTGCAGGAAGCCCCAATTTGCCGCATAGCTGGCAGGATCAAGCCCCTTCGAAGCTACCCACGCCTCAAAATCGCGGCGGCGCGGTCCGGTCCACTGCGCGTAACCATACCCGCCACGCGATCCGGCCACCACCGGGTGAATTTCCTGCAAAATGGTAAAATTCGCGCTTTCATGGGCGAGGTTGCCCACGATCCCCGCCGCTTGGTGCCGCGCAAGCCCGAATGACGCCATAAGGTCGCCGCGTAGCTTGAATCCAATACTTGAGCCGCCGCCGCCCGTTGGCGCTACTGGAGCCGTTGCCGGGGAAGGTTGCCCGGGTGCAGAAACCGGAATCGGATTACCACCGCCACCGCTGCCCGGGCGAAGCATATCAATAGCAACCCCGAGAAGATCCCCAAGCGGAAACCCGGAGCGGCCCTTTTTGGTGCGCACTTCATAAAGCTGATATGTTTCTTGTCCACCGTTGCGGCGGCGCTGAATCAATACACCCACGGCAAACACCACCGCCCCGATTGCTGCCGCGCCTACGGCCTTAGCTGCCTTTGCCATCCAAGCCCCCAGTTTTTTCATTATCCCACCTTTTCCACAGTCACTCGAACAAATTCGTCGGATGCACCGTCGAGCGTAGAGACTCCATAACCAAAAGATGCCACGGCGGCTTGTGAATATTGCTGAAGTCCGAATGTAGTTTCTTGCCACAAATCGACAACACCGCTTAACTTGCAATATACCTGCACCGAGCCCGCCGAATAGGCGGGCTCGCCGTTGATCATTACCGCATTGTTTGTGAAATTAAATAGCCTGATACGGCTTCTTTTAGTCAAGTAAGCCGCCGCCCGGGCGCGGATAAAATACTTTCCCGCTGGCAAGGTAATTTTGTTTGTCGCCAAGCTTGCGCCTGAAATTTCGTTGAAAACTTCTTTGTTAATCGGTCGATTAATAAGACCGACAACAGAAGTTCCACCGTTCACACCTGACACATGATCATCAGAAAATATTGCAAATTTTGACGATGCCCCGTGATAAAATTGTGTTGTCATGTGATCAAATCCCCGTTGGCGGAAAATAAGTCAAGTTAAAGCCCCGCTCGGTAACGTAAATCAAATTGGCGGCGTTTGCATTGTCCAAGTTAGCACCCCAAACAGGCCCGGAATGCTCAAAAGCCACCTGCGCCCCAGCCGGAACCGGAACCCCGGCAAACGTGTTAATAGGGGTGTCAAGTTGGAACTTAACGAATATCTTCACCGCGCTTTCATTTGAAATAATCAGTTCGCGCCGATCAGGGTTATTAGCCGCCAATGGCGTGTTGTTTGTTGCCGCCGGGACACTCAAAATCTTGGTAAATCCGGTGTTCGGCGTCGCCAATGCGTTAAGGAAATCTTGCGGAACCGTCAGGCGCGCGTCCGTAATATCACCAATACCCATGCCCAAAATGATTTCGTTTTGAGCGGTGCCGTGATTGCGCAAAGTAACCCGGCGCACCGTTTGCCCCGGTGTATATTTCAGGCCACGTTTAAAAATGCTTTCCGGCCCATTATCAAAGCTGATTTTAAAATCCGCATCAGCCCCGAGGCATGACACAAAATCACTATCCGCGTTAATGTCCAGCACTTCGCCCGGTGCTAAATCATATACAAATTCCTGATAGCGCGGGTTGAATTTATAGGCGGGATTTTGGACCGCATCGGTTGGCAAGTTTTGCATGGTCTACCTCGAAACAATAAAAGCGATTGCGGCGGCGGGAATGCCGTAAGTGATCAGTTTTTGAAAAATCTCTTTGCTGTCGGCTTGGCTTTGGGCAAGGCTTTGCCGGGTTACATCCCCCAAAATCTGCACAACCTCGCCCGTGAGGTCATAGGCTTCATCTGGCACGCTGGTAATGTTCACCACACTGTCAGCGCCAACGGCCACGCCCTGCCCGTCTACAACCTGCCTATTGTCTTCTGTGGCGGTCTTAGAGGTCTGATTAGTGTTGCTTGTGCTATTCATCTGTTCTCAGCTCCAAAACTGCGCTAGATTTCCAGCCTGTCGATTCAAGTTTGTGCTGAAGGCCAGCCCGGCGAGTCCAAATGCGAATACCGGCGCACCCGGTGCCGCGCGCGAGCGCGATCCCGTGTTCTTCCATGAAGCGCGTCATATCGCGCCCAGCCCGGGCGCTGTAGGCGTTCACAATAAGCCACTTTTCATTGCCGGAATACTCAACAGAAATCGCAATAGCGCCAATCTGCACGCCGCCCTCAAACAAACCGAAGTTTTGCAACATTTGGTCAGCGCTCAGCTCGTCAAGCCGGGAAATATCCACGCCCTCTATATCTTCATAAAAATGCCGGGCATGTGCAAAACTCACCGGGTCAATTTTTACCGCTTGCGCATCAAAAGCCATGCGATCCCCCCCAAAGTCAGCAGCGGCAAAGCAACAGCCGCCGCCGCCATTAGGCCAGTTTTCCGGCGTTCTTTATTCACGATAAATTCGCCGGTTGCGACATTCCCGCTTTCAGTTGGCGCGCCGGAAATAGCCGGGCCAGTCTCCAGCCCGAAGGAAATTGGTGGAAGCTCCAAAGGCATTTCCGCCCCCTATTTTTTGAGGGCGAAAAAGGCCACCGCCGCCGCGATCCCCAAGCCGATCAAAACCGAATTGTTATTGCGGCCACTGGAGCCTCCAACGCCCGTGCTGCCCATAACCGGGGTGACTTCAACGGTATCGGGTTGAGCGCCGATCCCGTTCAGCAATCCACCCGCCAGCGTTTTGAGCTGGTCAAGGAAACCCACGCCCCCATCAGTTGTCACCGGGCTAACCACTGGCCCCACGGGTGATCCAGCGGCCCCCGTAATATCGGCAACCGATACGCCGGGGCTTGAAGTCGATGCCCCGCCGTCAGTGGTAAATCCGCCAAGCCCGGCAATGATGGAATCAATCAAACCAGCGCCAATGCCCGTGCCTGGTGGCGGGGCAGGTGGGCCGGGAAATGAAACGGTCGGCGGAATCACATCGAAACCCGTAACCGCTGGCCCAGTGGTGAAATCGAAAGGATTAAATCCTGTTACGCTTTTACCAAAGCCAAGGCCAGAACCGCCACCCGCGCCAACAATGCCTGTTTTAAACGTATCATAAGCATTTGTTGCACTTGGGCCAAAAGTCAGGCCCGGGCGTGGTGCGGGCGGGTTAAAACTCGGATCATTGGGGGAACGTGCCATCTAAAAAAAACCTCTTTTCGTGTTTCGTAAATTTCCGGCCGATTAAACCAGTTGGAAATTCCCCTGAATGCTCTCGACATAGAAAGGAACGGCGGCGGCGGCGTTGAACGTCGCCTTAACCCGGTGATCCTTTACCGCCATAGGCAATGTTTCCCGCAAAATGTTGTCGGGGATATAGTCAATATGGGTGAACCCCGGTTGAGGCACGCGCCCGCCGATTTTGTTATGCTGATTGAGCAAAGCAATGTCGCCAAATTTCAGAAAGCGCCGTTGGTTTTGGTGCACCTCAACCGCAGTAATCGCGTTCGTTTTGAAATGCGTCGCAAACATGTTGTAAGCGCCGCGCGGAATATCCGTAATTTCCGCCTCGCCGATAATGCCCTGGTTGTGGTGAAACTTCTGAATGCGCAAATGCGCGCCAAAGCTCTTTGGAAGCCCGGCCTGTGGGTGTCCAGCCGGAAACATCCCGTCACTCTGCACGGCATAGATATTGAATTGGCCAATGGTGATGCCGGCCTTCAAATCCACTTCAAGATTGAAAGAGGTCATACCGCCGTTTGTGTCATAGGCGGTTTGTTCTGTGCCCAAAATCGTGCGCATTTGCTGGCGATCAAGAAAGAGCGGCAAGATGCCGTTATCGTGCGTGTGGCCGTAATACTTGTTCAAAGATACAAGGTCGGCCGCATCAATCGTGATCTTTGCATCACCGTCCACCATAAGGCGGATTTCGCCAATATTTGAACCCCATGCAGCCTCTGCAATGTCGCCCACGCCGTCAGACATTCGAATGTCAAGGCGGTGGTATGTGTAGCCCAAATCAAGGTCACATGTTGCGGTTGCCCCGGCTGCAACGCCGGAAGGGGTTTTCATTTTGTTGTATGCTTTGGTCACGATCTGGCCTCGTCTTTTTGTGGTTGGTTACGGGTGGAGCTGGAGCCGCTTAGCGGAAACCAGCAGAGGCGCGATCAGCAATTTGATTGCCGCGAAATTGGTTCATAACAAAACCCGCGAGCATGACGCCAGCGGCGGCAATTACAACAGATTTTACGATAGCTTTTTGGTTGGCTTTCATGCCCATATCTCACTTTCAAGTTCAGGATTCGCCGCCGCAACGGTCGAAGTTGGTGAAGGTTGAGGGGTAGAGCGCGCCGATAAATAGCGGGTGACAAAAACGACGGTCACACCCGCCGCGACACTCCAAATAAAACCGCGCATCTAAGCCCTCATTCTCGATAAACAATAAGGGCAATCTATCGGGCGGAAATTCGGCGGTAAAACCTATAGATAATATTCTATCTATACTATAGGGAAATCAGCTTTTTTTGAATTTAATTTCGTGCCGGGAAATTGTGTTGTTTTCTCTATAAATATACTGGAGCGGCTGCAAATCCTCCAGCTCCCCGGGCTTTATAAAAAGCGCCTCAGCCGCCGCCTTGGTATCGAGCGAATCCGCCTGCGCAAAAACCACCACTTTTGAGCAGTTGCCCCGGAATCGGGTGTTAACCTCTTTAACGCGCTGTGAGCATCCGGCTACCTCAATACCAGAGCGCCGCCCCCGGCTGCAAATATCGGCAAACGCTGGCGCGCGATCCTCGCCGCCATGCACTTTAAAACTCAGATTCATTTCCTCCACTACAAGGTGAACCTTTGGAACCGCGCGGGAACCGTTCGGGCGCTTGGCCCCTGCCCTTTCCCATTTCCGGCGCGCGGCTCTATAGCCCGCCATCCCTTCCCACAACATCGCGGAAATCATGTTGAGCGCCTCAGCCTCTTTTCCGCCCGCTGGCACAAAAGCAATCTGGAATCCGGTTGGATCATCCAGCACCGCCGCGCGCACTTCCTCAAGCGATCCGCGCGAGCTGTGGACAATGCGGGTTTTCATTTCGTGGTATTCATCCATCGGATCAAAAACGATAATCCGGCGTTTGCCCCGGATGTATTTTTTCAGCCATGCGGTTTTGCCGCTACCAGAGCGGCCATAAACAGCTATCCTTTCCGCGTCGTCAAAGTGCATCTATGCCGCCGCCTCATCTTCTTCACCTGGATTGAACCAGCTAACACCGTCAGACGCTGGCGAGGGCGCGCCCTCCCCTGCCCCGGCTACTGGAGCCGCGCCCGCCGCCGCGTCCAGTTCCATTTGCCGCATTTCGCGCTTGTGGTGCAGGATCACCGCCAGAATTTTGGCTTTGCCCATAAAGAACATCCCGGCGCCAAGCCAGAGCATCAGCTTTGAATCTATGTTGGTTAACCAGCTCGGCACATATTGCTTTAACAGGTCATAGGTCACGCGCGCGGCTTTTCGGGCGTTTTCCTCTTCATCCGGCTGAATTGCCAGCGGTTTAAAATCCTCGTCATATTCGCCCGGCGCGGCAAAAGCGAGCTGGAACATGCTGTAGAAATCATCAAATTCTATTGGTTGCTTTTCCGGCTCTTCCTCCAGCTCGTCGAAGGGCGGCACGTCCTCCCCTTCGTCATCGAGCGGGATCACACGCGCGCCCGCGCCCGGGTCTACTTCTGGAATGCGAAATTTTGAGGCATCAAATAAGGATTCCGAAGTTTTCTGGTTCGTCTCCGCTGTCTCCAGCTCGGGCGTGTTTTCCGGTTGGTCCGTCATTTTTCAATTCCTTTTTTGGTGGTTTTGGCGGTGCAGCTCGGGCGGCTTCATATGCGGCGGCAAGGGCCAATGTTTCCGGCACGCCATAAAATGTGGTGGTTGTGCATGGGTTCAAATCGTCATCGCAATGTGAGCATTTGGCCATTGCTCCGCCCGCCGATGTAACGACAATTTTAGCCGTCTTTCCGCAGGTCAGTTTTGAGGCGCAGCGCGTTTGACCAAGAACTGTGCCGCGCGGGTATTTCGCCGGGTCTAAAGTTGGATTTTTCTTGCTCAAACCTTGCTCCTAAGCTCATTGCGAAGGTCGCGGAAAAGGTCCAATATTTCGCGCATCAATGGCAACGCGGCGTTTGCCTTTTCCATCATCGACATTGTGTCCATAGCGTCGATTTTCATTTCCAGCTTTGCCAACTTACCATCAACATCGTGGAATTGCTGATCATTCAAATATTCGTCAAATTCATCGGGCATGATTCTGTTTTCTCCTAAAAAACATGGGCGCGGGTGTAGGAGCACCCGCGCCCGGGCGCGCAATCGTGGTTTTAAGCCGTTTTTAGGCGGCTTCCTTGGCTTTCTTGGGGTCATTGCCGCCGCTCGGCTT
>JALWRV010000174.1 GCA_027080545.1 Parvularculaceae bacterium | reverse complement strand
GTAACACCCATGATATTTCCGTCGACCCCCCACCAATATCAAACACCAGCACCGCGTTTACATCATTGTCGATTAGCTCATGGCATCCGCGCACCGACAGGGCGGCTTCTTCTTTGGTCGAGATGGTCTCTAGGGTTAGTCCCGTCTGGGTTTTTATCCGATGCAAGAACTCAGCGCCATTAGTCGCCATACGGCAGGCTTGCGTGGCAATCGCCCGCACCCGCGAAACCCGACGATAAGCAATTTTTTCCGAACATATTTTCAGCGCATCCAAAGTGCGGTCCATGGCGGCTTCCGAAAGCGATCCTGAACGCGACACCCCTTCGCCAAGCCGCACAATGCGCGAAAACGCATCAATCACCCGAAAGGATTTAGCCCGGGGCGCCACAATCAATAGCCGGCAATTATTGGTACCAAGATCAAGTGCAGCAAAGCGCGGCGGTGGCGGGCGTCTAAATTTTTTATGATGCGGTTTGGCAGTTTGGCTTTTTTTTGCCATCTCGCCCTCTTTATTCTCAAGGGGAGTGTTTTCAGGCGCAGAATTTTCTGTAATTGTATTTTCAGGGACTGAAAGCGATTCGTTTACCGCCGGAGAGGCCCCAAGCGTCTCTCTCGTTACCTGCACAGGCGCTACCCGCTCTGGCGCCACCCGCACCGGCGTTACCAAAGGCGCGCTGGCTGCTTGATGAAAATATGTCTCCCCCGCTATGCCCCCTACATTATCAGCAGGCACGGGCTTTTTATGGTCGGTCATTAGATAATGCGTCCTCGCGTGACCTTTATGGTGCAAACAGCATAATCATCACGCCCCTTAAGGCGCAAGGAAAAAATTTATCACGCATTTTTAGACTATCGCAAAAACAGCCCGGCCATTTATCCTGAACGATTGTGCAAATCGTTGAGCAAAATATGAACCGAGAAACAGAACCTATTGCCGGGCATCACCCATGACCACGCCTGAAATTATGGGCTTATTCCGCCGCCGATAATTTCCGCGCCTTGGCGATAATCTGCTCAGCCATTTCATTGGCGATTTCAAAGGTGGGGCGGTTTTCCGCATCAGACCGCGCAAAAACCGTCTCCAGACTCTCGCCAATATGGCGCAGCGCCTGTTCCATCTCGTCTCGGTCCCATTGACCCAACCATTCACGGGCAACTGAAATGACCCCGCCCGCATTAATCACGAAATCCGGCGCATATAGAATGCCTCGCTG
Source organism: Parvularculaceae bacterium (assembly GCA_027080545.1). GTDB lineage: Bacteria > Pseudomonadota > Alphaproteobacteria > Caulobacterales > Parvularculaceae > S012-90. The sequence goes on along the minus strand of JALWRV010000174.1, from coordinate 454 downwards.
ATGCAGCAAGCGCCCCATATCCGGTGTTTTCAACTGATTATTCGCAGCCCCGGCAACGATTTTGGCACGCAAGCGATCAATCACATCAGCATGAATGGCCCCGCCCAAAGCACAAGGAGAAAAAATATCTGCATCCGCCGCGATGGCCTCTTCGGGCGCCACAATGGTAGCGCTCAGCTTCTCGCGGGCATAGTCGAGCGCCTGCTGGTTAATATCGGCAGCGATGATTTCCGCGCCCTCATCATGCAGATGATGGGCCAACGCCATGCCCACCGAGCCGAGGCCAAGAATAGAAACTTTTTTGCCCTGAAGCGTCTCCCCGGGAAACTTATGGGCCACAGCCGCGCGTATGCCCTGCCAAACCCCATAAGCCGTATGCGGCGACGGATCTCCCCCTTCACCCTTTTCATTGGGAAAACCGACAATATTGGGGGTGGATTTTTTAGCTTCCCGC
>JALWRV010000173.1 GCA_027080545.1 Parvularculaceae bacterium | reverse complement strand
GGCGCGCACTCGCCTCACCAGACAATTGCTCGGGGCTGCTTCTGTTCTTGGTGTCTCTGCCCTGATCAGCACTGGTCTGATGGTAAGCCCTTTGATCATGGGTAAGGCTGTTGCCCAAGAGGATGTTATCATCGTTACCGCTACCAAGCGAGCGGAAGATATCCAAGAAGTACCGATTTCTATCTCCGCCTATTCGGGCGATTTTCTCGACAAATCCGGCGTCACCGGCCTGCAAGACTTGTCGCTCTATGCACCAAACTTTACCTTTGCCCAATCTTCTCAAGCGACCAACACCCGGATTATTATTCGCGGCATCGGCTCCACGGGCAATGCGGGCATTGAGCCGGCTGTGGGGGTTTTCATTGATGGCATTTACTATCCGCGCCCCGGTTCAGTTATCGGCAATCTGATTGATCTTCAGTCTGCGGAAGTTTTGCGCGGACCACAGGGCACCTTGTTCGGGCGTAACACCGCCGCCGGGGCCTTGAATCTGACCACCCGGGACCCCTCCGACAGTTTTGAAGGCCATGTGCAGGTTTCAGCCGGCGATTATGATGCCTATGCGGTGCAAGGGGCCGTATCCATGCCTTTTTCCGATAATGTTTCCGGTCGACTGGCCGTTAAATATAATGAGCGCGAAGGCTATGGGTATAATCTTTTGACCAGCTCTAATATTGGCGCGCGCGATGATTTGAATGTTCGGGGCAAGCTGAAAATTAATTGGAGTGATGTAGCGACCACAAAAATCATCGCTGACTATTCCGAGTTAAACTCCGGCGGTATGATTGTAGAGCTTGACCCAACCACGGCCAGCCCGGTTTTTGATGCCACCATGACCGCTCTATTTGGTTCTGCCCCTACCACCGCCGATGGCTTTGATCACGTGATCAACCAGGACCATCAGGATGATTTATCCGATCAACAAAGCGGTTTGGCCTTCGATAGTTCTTTCGAGATTGGCGATTATACGCTGCGCTCCATCACCTCTTTCCGTTCTTGGGAAGCTCATTATTTCGAGAGCGCCCTACGACTAACCGGCGATGTCTTGCCCCGGGTATCAGACTATTACACCGATACGTTTTCACAAGAAATTCAGCTAATCTCACCCGATGATGGGCCGTTCAAATATGTCGCCGGCCTATTCTTTTATGATGAGGATTACAAAATCTCGGAAGATTTCAATGCCGGGGCGCAGGCCTGTATTCCGGTTGTGTTCGCTTTGGCCGGTGCCACCGTGGCCGGACAATGTGCAGCCCTACCACAAACACCGGCTGTGGATTCTGATTTTGATCAGTCACTACAAAGCTCGGCGGTGTTCGCTCAAGGTACCTATGAGATTAACCCTCAATGGTCCGTAACCGTCGGGGGACGCTTTACCAATGATGAGAAAAAAGGGTCTTTCCTGCTGACCACACCAAACCCGATCATCGGTAGCCTGTTTCGAGCCGCAGAAAATGTGCCGGATCTGGTGTCGGATGATTCCGATTTCACCTGGTTGGTAAATGCCTCTTACTTTCCGACCGATGATGTAATGTTCTTTGGCACTGTCTCCACGGGGTTCAAGGGGGGCGGGTTTAACTCTCAAGGGGCCGGGGTTGCGCTGGGTCGCGCCAATCGCACTTTTACCGCCGAAACCTCGACCAATTACGAGTTTGGGGTCAAGAGCAAGCTATTCAACAAAAGCCTCACCGCCAATGTGACCTATTTTCACACCATCTTGGAGGATTTTCAAGATCGCTCCTTTGATGGCATCAGCTTTATCACTCGCAATGCCGGTAAACGCACCCAGCGGGGCGTGGAGGCAGATATAAACTGGACTCCTACCGACAGTTTCTCGGTGATTAGCGGGGTTTCCTATCTCGATGCAGAGTTTGACAGTTTCGATGTGGCCTCGCCCCTACCCGGTTCGACGACGCCGCAAAATCTTTCCGGGCGTCGCCCGCATTTTTCACCTGAATGGCAAGGCTCCATCGTTGCCGATTATCATAATCAATTCGGTTCCAGCGGTATGCCATTCTTCGTGCGCGGCGAAGCACAATATGTGGGCGAGCAAAATGTCGGCGGCAATACCAATCTCAACCCGCAATCCATTCAAGATGCCTATACGCTCTATAATTTGCGCATCGGCATCTCCAGTGCCAATGATCAGTGGCAGTTAACCGCCTATGGCAAAAACCTCACGGATGAGGGCTATTGCCAAGTAAAGTTTGACCAGCCTTTGGGGGCAAGTTTCGGCGGGGTGGATGTGACAAACAATACCGTACCTCAGCGCTGCGTTCTGGGTGACCCACAAACCTATGGGGCGAGCTTGCGACTGAACTTTTAAGCAGAAACCCAGCGATATTGTTTTAGAAAAAAGATGGCTCCGGTATTTCTTCCCGGGGCCATCGGCTTTTTAGCCACTTGCCCATCATAGCAAGAGGCCTGGTGGGCGCTTTAGGAAGCCGCCCTCGGCAGGACGCTATTGACGATACGTGCAGCATCCGTGATCTCCATCGGCAATCCCATGATGAGGGTGTGATATAGGATTGGGCCGTTTAACGCATCAACGGCAAAGTCTACATCGATATCTGGGGCAAATTCACCATTTTCCATGCCCGCTTCAATCAGGCGACGCAATACAAAACCACGCCGCGAAAGAATATATTGGCGCAATTCGCTCAACGGATCTGAAAAATGAGCGGCGGCGATGATCGACGACAATATACGGGTGCGCTCGGGATCATTTAAGGTTTCGATCAACCCTTCCAACACGGTGATCGTCAGTTCCCTGATTTTCTGCCCCTTTAAATCTTCCGGGACAAAGATATCGGTGTTTTCCCCAAGAATATATTTGCCGGTGGCGATACAAAGCTCTTCTTTAGTGCGCCAGCGCAATTTCAAGGTCGGCCGCGCAATGCCCGATAGGGCGCTGACCCGGGCAAAAGAGAGCCCCGCAAAGCCCGCCTCGGCCATGATTTCATAAGCCGCTGCAACCGCCCGCTGCTCAATGTCCGGGCTTCTCGGACGCCCTGCCCCTTTCAAGGCTTTTTTGACGGATTGATCCAAATGATAGCTCTTTTCAATAGGTTATAGTGACGATGCGCGGGCCCCAGAGATGCTTGCCATTACTATACAGACCTGTATAGTAATGGCAATCGGCAAGCTGCCGTAATGCGAGGAACTATAGAGGGGTTTTAAGATGATTACCAAAAATGCCAATGCCAAGAGCGGTTTAAAATTGACAGTTTTAGCAGCCACCTTGCTGGCCAGCACGGCGTTGGCCTTGCCGGCTTTTGCACAGGATGAAGATGAGATTATCATCACCGCCACCAAACGCGAAGAAAAACTGACCGAGGTCCCTATTGCCGTCTCGGTGATTGGCGATGCGGATATCGACCAGACCTCTATTCGTGAATTGTCGCAGATAGATGAATATGTGCCCAATTTACAGATATCCAATGGTACGGATTTTCGTGCCGTTATCACCATTCGCGGTGTTGGATCCAGCAGCCGCAATATCGGTTTTGACAGCCGGGTCGGTGTTTATATAGACGGCGTCTATATGGGCCAGTCTCCCGCGTCCAATCAGGAATTGCTTGATCTGGAACGGGTCGAAGTTTTGCGCGGGCCCCAAGGCATGTTGTTTGGTAAAAACACCGTGGCCGGCGCCATCAGCTTGGTGACCAAGAAACCAAGCAATGAAGCCTATGGCCAGATTAGCGCCGACATCGGCAATTATAATTACCGCGAATTGAAAGGCATGATCAACGTGCCACTGGGAGAAAATGTTGCCGCCAAGGTTTCTGTCTCCAAAACGGATCGGGATGGATATATTGACAATATCATCACCGGGAATGATCTCGCCAACCGCGACGTGTTTGCCTATCGGGCACAGTTGCGCATAACCCCATCGGATAATTTCGAGATCAACATGGCCTATGATGGCTTAACATCAAATAATCGCGCGCTATTGGGAGAACCTCTATCCGATTTTCTCGGCATTTTTCCTGACGCCAACGCGCCCGCCCCACGCTCGGTAGCCTTTGATATAGACCCGCGCGACGAAAGAGACATTCAAGGGGGATCCGTTGATCTGGAATATGAGCTGGAAAACGGCTTCACCCTAAAATCCATTACGGCCATTCGTGACACCAATGGCTTTACCCGCAATGCTACGGACTATTCGCCAACGGATATTTTCTCAATCGAATATACAGATGACTTCAAGCAATATACCCAAGAATTGCAATTCATCTCACCGGGCGGGGAAAGGCTTACCTGGATGGCGGGGCTTTATTATTATAAGCAAGACGCCAAAACCAATCGCGATGCCATTTTGGGACTGGACTTTTACGAAGGCTTTATCGGCCCCTTCGTTGCGCCCTTATTCGGGTTTGACCCAGCCACCATCACCCAAGCAGAGCTGGCCTTTGTAGCTGGTGCCACCGGCTTTGGCGCGGAGGGCTCGGCTGTAACCAATAGCGGTACGGTAAAAACCAAAAGCCTCGCAGGATATGTGAATGGCAGCTATGATTTCACGGATCGGCTGACCCTTGGTTTTGGAGGGCGCTATTCAGTCGAAGACAAGGATGTAAACTGGCTGCTTGATGGTCGTGCATCCGGCGTGTTTAATATTGGCTCGACCGGACCGGACCCGCTAAACCCGACACCGCTGGTAAACGCTCGCACCGACAAATTTTTCTCACCGGCTGTCAGCCTTTCTTACGCGGTTTCTGATGATGCCAATGTCTATGCCAAATATTCATCCGGGTATAAAAGCGGCGGCTTCAATCTCGACTATATCAATGCCGACGAACTGGCTGCCAATAATGGTTTGGAATTCGACAAGGAAACCGTTGATAGTTATGAGCTTGGCTATAAGGGTAATTTTGCCGATGGGCGCTTTAAACTAAACCTTGCGGCCTTTGTTGCCAATTATGATAATTATCAGGTCAATCAATTTGTTGATCTTGGTGGCGGGCGTACCTCCATTCGTATCACCAATGCGGCAAGCGTGAACACCCAAGGGATCGAAGCCGAATTTCAATTTAACGCCTCTGATAATCTTGACTTCCAAGGCTCTCTTGGCCTGTTGAAAGCCGAATTTGACAGCTTCCCCGGCGGTGGCACTGGTGGCGCCGATGTTAGTGGCAACAAATTGCCAAACGCACCGGAATTTTCCGCCTCCCTCTCTGCGATTTATAATCGCGATCTACCCGCGCTCAATAGCAACTTGCTGGTGCGGGCCGATGTGACCCACACCGATGGCTTTTTCACCACGGTGAATGAAGAAAAAACCACACAGCTCAGAGCCGGTGCCACAGTGCCATTTGGCTATATTGATAGTCTAACCTTGCTCAATGGACGTATTGGCATTTTACCCAATAATGAGAAGTTTGAGTTTTATCTATGGGGCCGCAACCTGACCGATGAGGATGGGGTTGATGATACGTTCCGAGATTTCTTCGGAACCATAACCTACAAACCCGCTATTGGGCGCACTTATGGCGTTGGCGTGGTCGCTAATTTCTAGGGGTGCCTCCCTAGTTCGGTGTGACGCTCTCAACAGAGAGGGCGTCACACCAGTTTTAATCCTTGGAGGCATGAAAGAAAATGAAAAACGGTATAGTTACGGTTGATGGCGTTAAACTGCATTACCACAAACAAGGTAATGGGCCGCGCGCAATTATTTTCATTCATGGCAATTCAAGTTGCAAAGAAGCGTTTGCCCGTCAATTTGAATATTTCAAACGCACACGCTTTGCTCTTTTTAAAAAACCAACCTATACGCTCATCGCGTTTGATTTGCCCGGTCATGGACAGTCAGACAATGCCATTACCCCCGAGACCACCTACACCATTCCCGGCTATGCACAAATCATTGAGGCCGCAATTCGTCAATTGGAATTAAAAAGCCATATCATTGTTGGCTGGTCCCTTGGCGGCAATATTGCCATAGAAATGGCAGGGAATGATTTAATTTGCCCGAACAAATATTTCAAAGGGGCGATGATTTTTGGTGCCCCCCCTGTTGGGCCCGGCATGGAAAATATTGAAAAAGCCTATTTGCCGGCAACCTTCGAGTCAGCCGTTGGCGACGCCAATACGCCGGACGAACAAATCAGGGCCTATGTCAAATCCGTTTATGGTACGCTCGATCCCATACCGGATCACTTCTATGCCTGCGCCAAACGAACGGAAGGCATTGCCAGAGAAAACATGGTACAACACTGGTTCAGTGGCGTTAGTGGCCATAAACAGATCGAAACTGTCTCTAAATGGGAAAAGCCATTTTGTGTGCTTCATGGTGGCAAAGATATTTTTGTCAATCTTAACTATCTGAAAACCGCACCATGGAAAAATATCTGGCAGGGCAAGGTTCAGGAATTGCCCGATTGCGGTCATGCGCCATTCCTCGAAGACCCGCGCGCCTTCAACGAGATATTGAACCAATATGTTACAGAAATCCTCTGAAAACGAAGCTGTTATTGCTTATTTTTCCGATAGTTATCGCGATGGGCGGGCGCGATTTCTTGATGCTTGTGCAGCCAGAGGGCTTGGGGTTCATGCAAGTGTTCATCCGCGCTTGAAAGGACCAGCTGGCGAAGCCTTGGCCATGGATCATGTCTGGATTGGTGATGAAAAAGCCGAGCGCGTTTTGTTCATTACCTGTGGCACCCATGGCTTGGAAGCGGCTACGGGTGCCGCAACCATGTTACAATTTCTTGAAAGCGAATATTGTGATAATTTGCCGCCAAACATAGCGATTTTACTGGTTCATGGGGTCAATCCCTATGGCTGGGCTTTTGACCGGCGTGGCAATGAAGATGGTCTAGACCTCAACCGAAACTGTCTTGATCACCGATACCCCTATCCGCAAAACCCTGTCTATGACGAATTGCACCCACTCATTAAGTCGGCCCATGTGGA
>JALWRV010000172.1 GCA_027080545.1 Parvularculaceae bacterium | reverse complement strand
GCTTTATGGAAGCCGAGGCCGAAGGACGAAGGCAATTGAATTTCCCTCCCTATGGGCGGCTAGCGGCATTGATCTTGAGCGGTGCCAATGAACGGCTGGTTAATGATAGCGCCCGGGCGCTGCGCAATTGTGTGCCCCAGTCAAACGGTGTGGAGGTATGGGGCCCCGCCCCGGCTCCTCTATACCGATTGCGGGGGCACTATCGCGTACGTTTTTTGATCAAGGCAAAGCGCACCATCGCTTTGCAAGCCTATATCAAAAACTGGCTAGCGCAGATAAGAATCCCAGCCAGTGTCCGGCGATCCGTGGATATAGACCCCTATAATTTCTTGTGAAAAGATAGAGGCTATCTGTTTGATCCGCCACCAAACATGTTTTTGATGCGACTAAATAAGGCTGCAATACCGGCAAAAATAAATATTCCAAATTTTTTCAAGGCGATTAATAGCGCTGTAAAAAGACCCGTCTTACTAGCCATAGCAAAACCAGCACCACCAGCAACTAAAGCGGCCAAACCATATTCCGCTTTTTTGTCTCCTTCTTTGTAATCTGCATAACGATTACCTGAATTAAACTGCGCCATTTGCAAAATATCCGCACGGGCGTTTCGCACATTCTCCAGTTGATCCATGCTGGCAATAAAAGAGAGTGTCAGAACACCACGGCGCCCTAATACACGCATATCATAATTGAGCGTATGCATCTCTTCATCACCAAAAATCATGTCTTTAGCCCAATACATATGATGATTTTTCTCATCATAAACTGGGGGTTCTGCCCACCCCACCAGATCAACTGGCGGATAACCATTTTCTTCGCGGTAGGCATTGGCATCTCTCATTTCAACCTGCATGGTTTGCATCAACTCATCATAGTCAATCTCGCTTGCATCCTCATCTGACACATAACCATCTGCACTCCAGTAAATCGTGACCCCCCAAGCCTCCTCATCAAGAGGTCCTGCATTTGCTGGGAAAATCATTCCCAAAATATCTTCATCGGGCGGATTACCCCACGCATCTTCAAGAACAGCGCGCGCATTTTTGGCATCTAGGAAATAATAAGTTTCAGGCACCGTTAAGGTCACTTTAGCTTGGCGCAAAGATATATTGCCCGTTTTCGGTCTGAGTGAAGCGACAAATTCCTCCGCCCATGCCTGATATTCATCCAATTCTTCCTGAGTATAAGTCGGGGCTTCATCCTGCGCAAAAACCGGGGGTGCAAACACCATTAAAAGAATGGTAAGAACAAGGGATACACCCCTGCCAATCTTGATATTATTTTTCCTATCCACGACATCCTCCCGATAATGTGGCGTCTCTTAAATCAGGAGTTTACGATGTTTGCCCCATATTGTCACCCTGACCATTAAGCCAGACAGAAGAACGATTGACCATCCACCACAAGCGCACACTCAACAAAATTGCGGCAAACACCAAAGAGGTCAGCAAGCCGACCCAGATACCTATCGGGCCCAATTCAGTATGTAGACCAAAATAAAAGGCCGCAGGAAAACCAACCAGCCAATAGGAAATACCGGTAAGCAACATTGGCACATAAACATCTTTCAAGCCGCGCAAGAGCTGATTGGCTGCAACCTGCACAGCATCAAACATCATAAAGGCCGCCGCAATCGGTAAAAACAAACCGATCAATTCAAAGACCGGAAGGTTTTTCTTGTCTTCCAGATTGAGATAGGCCCGCGCCACCCATTCCGGGAACAAGGCAATGATAATCGCAAAACAAAGGCTCACGAAAATAGCCAACCCGATGGTTGCTAAAGAGGCCAGCCGCACCCGTTGGCGATCTCCAGCCCCGGCCGCTAACCCAATACGCACACCACCAGCCATGGAAAGACCAAGCGGTATCATAAACACGAGCGCCACCACATTTAGCGAAATCTGATAGGCGGCCATTTCCAAAACGCCCAGCACCCCCATCAATAAAACACAGGCATTGAATAACATGCCCTCAAAAAAGGTCGTGACCGAAATAGGTATGCCGAGACGCACAAGCTCCATAAAACGAAGCCAATCAAGAGAGAAGAAATTATAAAATATCTCAAATTCAGCCGCTTGTTTTTGCCGATAGCAATAGAATAGCAAAATCGCAAAGCTGATCCCATAGGCCAGAGATGAGGCGATACCAGCCCCGACCAAGCCCAAAGACGGCGCACCAAAATGCCCAAAAATGAGAATATAGTTCAACCCTCCGTTCAACAGGGTTGTGAAAATGGTCAAGAATAATGGAAAGCGCGTCAACGCGAGAGCCGCCAGAAAATTGCGCAAGCTCCACATCCCCAAACCGAATACGAGGCTAGGGGCCAGCATTACTACATAGTTGCGCGCATCAAGTGACAGGGCCGGGTCTTGACCAAACAAGATTGCTGCCTTTTCTGCATGCCAAAAAAGCAACAACACAAAAGGAAAAATAAACAATAATTCCCATAAGGACATACGCACCGTATGGCGCACATCCGAATAGTTTTTCGGATCACGGCCAAGCGCTTGTGACACCATGGGAGCAACCGCCATAACCGGCCCCATGGCCAACATCCAGACAGTGAATAACACCACCACACCCAAAGAAGATGCGGCCAAAGCCTCCGGGCCCAACCGTCCGATCATCAGCACATCAATGGTGAAAACCAAAAAACCGATCAATTGCGTCATCGCCATGGGCACGCCAATATTGAGCAAGGCGCGCAATTCCGATTGCCACAAAGCGCCATCCCACAGGCTGCGAGCGCGTAAAAAATGATTTTTAAAAGAAGTTTTATGCATAAATATCTGCCATCTCAATTGAAGTCGCAGAAAATCTTCCTGCGCCATATACTCAGGAAGGAATTAGCTGTTTGATTTGAGAATAATCGTTACAGAAACCGTTCCAAAGCAATAAAACAAAACGGGGTGCAGGCACAAACGCCCTTGCACTCACCAGTTTTGTGGTCAAATTTTTTCGATGAATAAATCATCGGACCCTCTTGCTTAAAAACGGTGAAAAATCACCGAACAATGCCCCATAAAAACGGGCAACCAGTGAAACTGGTGCCAGAGCCGCTACATGCTGTCAATTCTTTAAAGAATATCACCCCTATTAAAAACGACGGCGTGACTTTATGGCCGCAGCCAGCGTGCCCTCATCAAGATAATCAAGCTCGCCGCCTACCGGCACCCCGTGAGACAGGCGTGTAATCACAAGACCGAAAGGTTCCAATCTTTCTTGTAAATAATGGGCGGTGGTTTGTCCGTCGACCGTGGCACTGGTGGCCAGAACAATTTCCTTGATGCCTCCGGCCGAGGCCCGTTGCGACAGGCTGGCAATGTTGAGATCTTCCGCACCAATTCCGTCAAGTGGCGAGATCACCCCCCCCAACACATGATATAGGCCCTGATGGGCACCAGAGCGCTCAAGCGCCCACAAATCCGCCACATCTTCAACCACACAAATAATCCCGTTCTGGCGCTCTTGTCGGGTGCAAATGGCGCAAGGGTCAATCGAATCCCAATTGCCGCAAATGCTACATGTCTTCACATTCTCGGCCGCTGCGATAAGCGCTTCGGCTAAGGGCTGCATTTTATCATCGCGATGGCGCAGCAAATGTAGCACGGCCCGCTTTGCCGAGCGCACCCCAAAACCGGGTAGCTTGGCAAGAAGGCTTATCAGCCGATCAAGGTCCGGTCCTGCGGGGGTATGGGACATGGCGACTTTCTCAATTACACTTTATTAGACACGCCCCATATTCGGCGTGCCCTATATTCGACACGCCCTTTTATTCCGGCGCATCTTTTAAAAACCTAAAGACCCGGCAATTTGAATCCCGGTGGCAAAGCCATGCCCTCGGTCAGAGCCTTCATTTCTTCAGCTGACCGGCCTTCTAGCTTGGCTTTGGCATCATTGATCGCGGCACAGATCAGATCTTCCAATAGCTCTACTTCTTCCGGGTTGATTAAGTCACGTTCAATCGCAACCTTGTTCGCATAACCCTTGCCATTGAGGGTTACTTTGACCATGCCCCCGCCCGATTGACCTTCCGCCTCCATGCCAGCGATTTTTTCCTGCAATTCTTGCATTTTCGCTTGCATACCGGCGGCTTGCTTCATCATGTCAGCAAAATTTTTCATCTTCTCTCCTGACTTATCTTTTCACTATTATGTTTCGTCCAGTTCCGACCCATCCTCTATTGATGGGTCACTCAAAGTCTTTACGGTGCTAATGCGCATATCGCGATGAACATCAATATCGGGGAACGCAGAGAGCGCCGCTTGCACCAAGGGATGGTTCAATACCTTGGTTTGGCGCACAGACCTTAAGGTGGAAGCCCCGGTCTCGCGCGCATTTACCGTGACCACCCAGCGCTTTCCCGTCCAGGCCTTTAATTGTTGGGCCAGCCGTCCTGCCAAATCCGCCGGTGCCTGATCGGTGGGATTAAACTCGATGGCCTGCGGTTCAAATTTAACCAAGCGCATCATGGTTTCAATTTCCATACATAGTTTTGCATCCCCCATGGCGCTGGCATGGCTGGCAATGTCTTGCAAATCTTTAAAAACAGGGCCTGCCACCGGCGCTGTTTCCGGACGCACCGCCGCTGATGCATTGGCAGATCGTTTTTGGGTTACCTGATCGCTCCCGTGGCCTTGCTCAAACTTCATCTCCCCTCCCACAGCGGGGCCTTTGGTGCTCGCCTCGCTCATCTTGGCCTCTTGTGCCGAGGGGGCAGATGTCGCAGAGGCTTCGGTTGCCGGGGCCGCCTTCAACTTGCCTTCTTTCAGAAGGCGCAAGGCTTCATCGGGGGTTGGCAAATCCGCCGCATAGCTTAAGGCAATCAGCGCCATTTCACCGCTGGCAGCGGCATCCGGCGACCCCAATACTTCCTTATGCCCCTTCATCAACAAATTCCAAGCACGGGTTAGCGCGGCCATGGATAAAGACTGCGCCAGTTCGAGAGCCCGATCGCGATCGGCTTCTCCTGCCAAACCTTGAGAAGCAGCCGCCTCACCAGCCACCTTGATGCGGGTCAGCAAATGGATGATTTCCAGCAAATCCTTGAGAATCATACCCGGATCCCCACCAGCATCATATTGACCACGAAAACGCGCAAGGGCCTCCGGCGCATTGCCTTGCAAGGCAGCACTTAACATTTCCCATGACGTGGCCCGATCAACCAGACCAAGCATATCGCGCACCGTGTCGGCACTGATCGTTCCATCATCCACCGGTGCCTGAATAAGGGCTTGGTCCAAGAGCGACAGCGCATCCCGAACCGACCCTTCGGCCGCCCGAGCAATCATCGCCAACCCTTCCGGGGCCACCTTGCTTTTTTCCTTTTCGCAAATACCTTCAAGATAGGTGCAAAGGGTTTCAATATCGAAGCGCTTCAAATCAAAGCGCTGACAGCGCGACAATACGGTTACCGGCACTTTGCGAATTTCCGTGGTTGCAAAAATAAATTTCACATGGGGGGGCGGCTCTTCCAGTGTTTTCAGCAGTGCATTAAAAGCACTGGTCGACAACATGTGGACCTCGTCGATAATATAGACCTTATAGCGGGCTTCCACGGGCGCATAGCGAACCGCTTCAATCAATTCACGAATATCCCCAATGCCGGTGCGACTGGCGGCATCCATTTCGATCACATCTTGATGGCTGCCCTCAGCAATAGCGCGACAATGAATACCCTCTTCATCCATTTCGATGGTTGGCTGATCAATTTTCCCGGGCACTTCATAATTCAGTGCTCTTGCCAAAATCCGTGCGGTGGTGGTTTTGCCAACCCCGCGCACCCCGGTGAGAATATAGGCATGGGCGATACGATTGGCAGCGAAGGCATTGCGCAAGGTGCGCACCATGGCTTCATGGCCAAGCAAATCATCAAAATTTTGCGGACGATATTTTCGGGCTAGAACCTGATAGGCCGTCCCCGCATCCGTCGAATTTTTACTGGAATCACTCATAAGGCCTATCTTAGGCGAAGCGATGGGCTTTGTGCAAAAGAATGGCGTATTTTCCGCTGTTTGGGGAAAATTATCGATGAATTGAAGCCCGTGAGGGTGGAAGGCTGAAACGACCCGGGACGAAAACTCGTTGTGGCTGCTTCCTTCCGGACCTGACCAGATTGGCGAGGCGCCCGTCCGCCAGCCTTCCACCTTCCTATATCGCGACTGTGTGCACAAATTGCAAGCCCGCACGGGGCGGGCTATGACAAAGCGAAGGAAAATACCCCATGCCCGCTTCAAGCACTTTTCCGCCTCTCGGCTTCACCGGCAGCGCCCTTAACCGCTGGAGCGAAAAACGCCGCGACCCGGAATGGCTGGCAGCGCAAACAAGCCACGGGCAGGCACGTTTTTTACCCCTTTACAAAGGCGCGCCTCTAATCGTGCCGCCACAGGCAAATGGCGCCGCGGCGCTGCTAGTCTGGTTGTCACGCGCCCAATATGAGGCTTGGGACCCCAATCGCCCCGCGCCAATCTTACTGGGACTGATGGGGGAAGTGCCGCATTTTGCCCTTGATGTCAGTGGATTGGAGACGGAATTGCTGGAGGATTTACGAAAATTCGGCACCTTCACCCCCCTGCTTGCCGCTGGTTTTCAACTGGCCCCCGGAGATCTGGCCATTGCCGGGCAAGCCATGGGGCTGTTGAACTGGCAGCGCAAAAACCGCTTCAGCCCCAAAACCGGTCACCCCATGCGCCTCGCCGAAGGGGGGGTCAAGCTGGTCGATAATCAGGACACGGAAATATTTCCGCGTATCAATCCGGTGGTGTTGGTGCTTGTAGTAGAAGGCGATCATTGTCTTGTGGCGCGCAATCATCATTTTCCAGCGGGACTTTATTCGGCTCTGGCGGGCTTTGTGGAGATTGGCGAAAGCCTTGAGGAAGGCGCCCGCCGCGAGGTTTTTGAGGAAACCGGCCTGTATATAGACG
>JALWRV010000171.1 GCA_027080545.1 Parvularculaceae bacterium | reverse complement strand
CAAGCGATACCATGACCAGATTTGCCGAAGTGTGCCCTGATGGGGCGACCACTAGGGCGCGGCGTATCTCTATTTTGGGGGCGACCGGTTCAGTGGGGGTTAATACGCTCGATTTGATTGATCATGCGAATCGACATGAGCGGGCCTGTTTTGAGGTGGTTGCGCTGACATCATACAATAATGTGGCCTTGTTGGCGGAACAGGCGATCCGCTTCAGCGCTGATTTTGCGGCGATTGCCAATCGCGATCATTTGCCGGCCTTGCGTGAAAAATTGGCGGGGACGGGAATCATTTGTGAAGGTGGTCCGCAAGCGATTATCGAGGCGGCGGCGCAACCGGCGGATCGGGTGATGGCGGCGATTGTCGGAGCGGCTGGCCTGTCGCCCGTACTGGCCGCGGCCGAACAGGGCATGGACATCGCTATTGCCAATAAGGAATGTCTGGTCTGTGCCGGTGATTTATTAGTGCAAAAAATGGCCCGATCTGGGGGTAAGCTGCTGCCGGTGGATAGCGAGCATAATGCTATTTTTCAGGTGTTTGACTTTGAGCGACCGGAGCGGGTGACGCGGTTGATTTTAACCGCTTCGGGGGGGCCTTTCTGGAACGTCTCGCGCGCTGAGATGGCTGAGGTGACCCCCAAACAGGCGGTGGCCCATCCCAATTGGTCCATGGGGGCTAAAATTTCCGTGGATAGTGCGACAATGATGAATAAGGGATTGGAATTGATCGAGGCGGCCAAGCTTTTTCCGGTGGGGTCTGAGAAAATTGAAATTTTGGTGCATCCCCAATCGGTGGTTCATTCCATGGTTGAATATGTGGATGGCTCCATATTGGCACAGCTTGGTACGCCAGATATGCGTACCCCCATTGCCAGCGCTTTGGCGTGGCCGGATCGGATCTCCACCCCCTCGGCCAAGCTGGATTTGGCAACCATGGGGGATCTGTCTTTCCATGCTCCCGATGGGGATAGGTTTCCGGCTTTGGCTCTGGCTAGAGCGGCCTTGGAGGCGGGCGGCTTGGCCCCGACCATCCTCAATGCGGCCAATGAAGAAGCGGTGGCGGCCTTTCTCAATGGTCATCTCAAATTTCTGGACATTATCAGCGTAAGCGCCCAAATTCTGGAAGAAATGGTGGCCAGTAGCGGGTCGGCCAGTGAGCTGTCAGATATTATCGCTGCTGATGAGGAGGCCCGTTCGCGGGCTGGGGCTTTTATCGGGCGCTGTGAGGCCCCATAATTTTAACCGGGCGAGTCGCTGGCGGGTTGAGTGTGCAAGTTTTGTTGATTGCGCAAGTTTTAATGAAGGCGCGGGATCAATGTTGAAACCATCAATGTTGAAACCACTAGCGCTAAAACCAACGGAATGAAACTGAAATAAATGAATATACTCCTTATCTCTCTGATCTCTCTTGCGGCCTTTATCCCGCTTTTATGCGTGATTGTGTTCGTGCATGAATTTGGCCATTTTCAAGTGGCCCGTTGGTGTGGGGTCAAGGTCGATGTGTTTTCTATCGGCTTTGGTAAAACATTGTGGAGTCGGGTCGATAAGCATGGGACGGAATGGAAAATAAGCGCTCTACCGTTGGGCGGATTTGTTAAGTTTTTTGGTGATGCCAATGCGGCCTCCATGCCCGATAATCTGGCTAACGAGCAAGCGGGCGGCGAGAAGGGATCTGCTGCACAAGAGGTCGAGACAGAGGCCAAACCCCTGACCACGCAGTTTACGGCACCGGACGAAGAGGGTGTGATGCCCATGAGTGAGGCGGATAAAAAAGTCTGTTTCCATTTCAAACCGGTGTGGCAACGGGCTTTGGTGGTTGCGGCAGGGCCGGTGGCCAATTTCATTCTTGCTGCCGTGTTGTTCTATTTTCTACTTTGGTCTTATGGGGCCAAGCCACAGCCAGCGATTATTGATGAAGTATTGCCAGACATGCCGGCGGCGACCGCCGGGTTTCAGGCTGGTGATATTGTTGAAAAAGTAAATGGGCGGCGGGTCGCGTCCATGGAGGATTTTCAGATAAGCGTGATGATGGCGTCTGGTGATGCGCTGCGGGTTGGGGTGTTGCGCGATGGTCAGTCGGTGGAATTAAAGGTCGTACCACAGCGCACAGAGGTTGAGGATCCGTTCGGGAATGTCTCCAGGGTGGGGCGCATTGGTGTGCGCTTGGCGGCCCCGTCAGAACCGGAGCGCTATAATGCGCTTTCAGCGGCCCCAGCAGCGGTGCGCGAAGTGGGCAAGGGCATTAGTCGAACCTTGAAATTTTTTGGCCGGCTGGTGACCTTCAAGGAAAGCCCCCGAGAATTGGGCGGGCCGATTACGATGACCAAAATGGCAGGTCAAATGGTTTCTTCCGGTTTTGATCCCGCTATCGAAAATGTGACTTTTGGGCAACGGTTGGAGTTGAGCCTGGCCAGATGGGTCGGTCTGGCGGCGATGATTTCTCTATCTATCGGATTTTTAAACCTGTTGCCGGTGCCGGTTCTGGACGGGGGCCATCTAATGTATTACGCATACGAGGCAGTCGCCGGAAAACCGCTCCATGCCTCTGTTCAGGCAGCGGGATTTCGGATTGGTGTGGCCTTGTTGGGAAGCCTGATGGTGTTCGTGTTTGCGAACGATATCTGGAAGCTGTTCTCATAAAAGGTGAACGACAGACCGGAAGAAAATCGCTCCGGTTTGTGGATGGTTTGATAAGGGTCCCTTGGGATGCGCAGCCACTTGCGTGGTTGGTAAAAAGGGGGGATGAGGTTGGTTCATTGGGGCTGGTTATGCCGAAGGGCTTTGCCTGCCAGATGGATAGTCGTTTGAGGAAAAGATGCTGAGGCATTTTGCAAGGGTAAAAATAAGCATGAAAAAATTTGCAGGATTGCGTTCATCCCTAATATTGGGCCGGAACTTGGGTTGGAATTTTGGCCGAAATTTGGGTTTCATGATCATCGGGATGGCCGCTATCATTGGCGGTGCGTCGATGGCGCAAGCGCAAACATCTGGTGCCCAACCATCGGCTGAAGCCATCTCCGGTGCGCCAGTGGTACGTCAAGTGTTGGTGCGGGGTAATCAGCGTATTGAGGCTGAGACCGTGCGTTCTTACCTCATCATCCAGCCGGGCCAGACTGTAACCCAGCAATCGCTGGATGTGGCTCTGAAGACATTGTTTGGCACTGGCCTGTTTGAGGATGCGCAGCTTGCCCTTAATGAAGGGGCGCTGATTGTAACCGTCAAAGAAAACCCGATCGTCAACCGGATCATCTATGAGGGCAATAAAAGGCTCAAAAATGATAAGTTTGAAGAAGAGGTGCAATTAGCACCCAGAGCAATTTTCACCCCCGCCAAAGCACAGGCCGATGTGCAGCGCATTATTGAATTATATCGCCGTTCGGGCCGATTTGCGACCACGGTGACCCCGAAAATTGTCAAGCTGGAACAAAACCGTGTTGATGTGGTGTTCGAAATTGATGAGGGGCCCAAAACCGGTGTTGCCAAGATTAATTTTCTTGGCAATGAAGCCTATCCTTCGTCGAAATTGCGGGATGTGGTGCTGACCTCGGAAAGCCGGTGGTGGAAATTTTTTGAAAGTAATGACAATTACGATCCAGACCGCCTTGATTATGACCGAGAATTATTGCGCAAATTTTACACCAAAAATGGCTATGCGGATTTTCAGGTGACCTCGGCGGTGGCCGAACTGACCCCAGATAGGGAACAGTTTTTTATCTCTTTTACCATTGATGAAGGGCCACAATATAAATTTGGCAAGGTAGATGTTAAAACGTCTCTGTCGAAAATTGATCCCAAACTATTAGAACGTGGCATTCCCGTGCGCAGCGGGACCTTGTTTAATTCCGAGCTTATTGAAGACGCGTCCGAAGCCATCACCTATTCTACCGGTATTGCCGGCTACGCCTTTGTGGATGTGAATCCGCAATTACAGATTAATAAAGAGGCGAAAACCGTGGATGTGACCTTCGTGGTCAATGAGGGGCCGCGGGTTTATGTGGACCGGATTGATATTCACGGGAATATTGCCACCCTTGATAAAGTTATCCGTCGCGAAATGCGCGTGGTGGAGGGCGATGCTTTTAACCGGGTTTTGGTTGATCGCTCTAAGCGACGGGTGAAGGCGCTGGGTTTCTTTAAGGAAGTGGAAATTACCGAATTGCCAGGATCCGCTCCGGACCGGACGGTGCTGGATGTTGCGGTGCAGGAGCAATCCACTGGTTCCTTTTCGGTTGGTGTGGGTATTTCTTCATCTGATCGGTTTGTAGCCAATATGTCGATTGAGCAGCGCAACTTGCTCGGGCGTGGCCAATATTTGCAGCTGGATCTGCGGGCTTCGTCACGGACCAACAATGCCAGTATTCGTTTTCGTGAACCTTATTTTCTCAACCGGAACCTATCGGCGGGTTTTGATTTGTTTGCACAAAACACCGATTTTCGTGAAGCCGGGTTTCAACGGGAGTCTTTAGGGGCTGGCTTGAATATTGGCTTTCCGGTTTCTGAATTTGGTCGCTTGGGGCTGAACTATCTCGTTCGCAATGATAATGTGTTGGTGGATAGTTTAACGTCGATCAATATCAATAATGAAAGTGAAGTGAGCCTGTTCCTCAACCCGGATGCGGTGGCCAATGGTAGTTTCACTTTAACACCAAGCCCGCAGGGTGGGGCCTTTTTGCTGCGTGCCCAGCTGTGTGATTTCCAAGTGCGTTCTATTGACCCGACTTGTGAATCCCGAGGGGAATTTCTCACCTCCAGCTTTGGCTATTCGTTGAGCTTCGACACCAGAAATGACTATCTGGCCCCGTCCCGGGGATGGAAAGCATCGATCACTCAAAATTTGGCTGGTATTGGCGGGGATGTGAAATATTTACGGACCCAGCTTACGGGTGCCTATTATAAGCCTTTGCCGTTTGATCTGGTGGGCGCCGCGAAGCTGAATATTGGCTATGTGGATGGCTGGGGCGACAATGATGTGCGGTTGCAGGACAGATTCTTGCGCGGTGGTTCGTCGTTCCGGGGCTTTGAAATCGCCGGTGTTGGGCCGCGTTTTGTCCGTGATGGCAATTCCGGCCAAGCCATTGGTGGCAAGGCTTTTGTGGTTGGCGCTTTAGAGCTGGCATTGCCGCTGCCATTTGCTGAGAAAAATGGCATCCGCACTTCGCTGTTCACAGAATTTGGTACGGTGGGGTTGGTTGATGAAAAGGATAAGCTCATCAACAATAATCTTCCAACGGGCACTGGACTTGGTCAACGCGGTTCTTGGGTTGACTATAATAATGATGGTATTCTCGATCAGCCGGTACAGGATGATTTATCCTTGCGGGCTTCTGCCGGGGTAACGATCAATTGGCGTTCGCCGTTCGGGCCGGTGCAAATCGACATTTCACAGCCCTTCTTGCGGGAAGATTATGATCGGACGGAAACTTTCCGCTTTAGTGCTGGCACGCAATTTTAATAGGGTTTAATAAGGGTCTTGAAATGAAACAAATGAGGTTGAGTATGAAAAAGTCTCCCATTCGCATTATCATGGCGGGTCTAGCCTTGGGGCTGTCGTCTATGGTTTTAACGCCGATTGTGGCCACGCAAGCCTTGGCGCAATCATCGTCCCAATCTGAAACACAGGCACCGGTTATTCTGATTGTTGACCAAGCACGGCTAATCGCGTCGTCCAAGGCAGGCAAGGCCGTGAATGACCAATTGGCCACCATGCAGGATCAGGCCAATGCTGAATTGCAGCAAGTGGTTGAAAAGTTGGTGAAAGAGCAAGAAGATTTGCGTGCTCAGAAAGACACGATGCCGGAAGATCAATTTTTGGAAGCGGCCAAGCGATTGGCGGTGGCGCAAAATAATGTACCGGCTTTGCGTGAAATTAAAGTGCGGGAATTGTCGCTTTCTGAACAGCGGGCCATTCAGCTTATTTCTACAGAAATGCGTCCTATCTTGAAAGAGATTGTGGATGCTCGTGGCGCGACTTTGCTGCTGGACCGCTCTGCGGTGATGTATGCATCGCAGGCTTCTGACATCACCGATGAGGTGTTGGTTAAGCTAGATGAAAAATTGCCGACCATTAAGGTTGAGCGGGTGAAAATCACCGCGCGTCCCCAGGCAGCACCGCAGCAGAATAAGAACTAGTTTTGTTACGGCAAATTGGTTTGCATTAGCACTTGAACAATATGAAAAATGGTCGATATGCGTGCATGTCGACCATTTTTATTGACGTGGATAGTCGTATAATCGCATCACAGGGGGTAGTGCTTTTTTGAGAGGGCTGATTTTCGTTGATGGCTGGGAAAGAAGGCTGATGGTTGGTTTGAAAATCAGTTTCTCCTTTTCGGGAAGTGTTCTAGGCTAGGCGCAATAGATCACGGATTACACATAAGTTCGTATAATAGAATGGCTCGCATGATAGAATTCCCTGATAAAAGGTTTTTTCTAACCCATGATCCTCTACCGGTCGCGCAGATTGTGTCTTTGGTCGGTGGCGCATTACTAGCTGGGGACCAAGATCGACTGATTGAAAGAGTGTGCCCACCGGATCGGGCAGATCAGACTTGCGCCATATTTATCAATAGCAAGGATGCCTTAGAAGAGGCGGGTGATATTGGGGCCGGTCTGGTTTTTATCAAACCAGAATTGGCTGAACAGTTTGCGAATAAGAGCAATATTTGTATTGTGGTTTGTGATAACCCGCGCTTGGCTTTTGCTGTTTTAGCAGAGGTCTTACATAGCTCATTCACGGAAACAGAAGCGCCGGAAATCGGCTTTGATGAGAGTGTCGTTATTGGCAAGGATTGTTCCATTGCACCCAGTGCGAGCATCGGCAAAGGAGCGGTCATCGGTGAAAATTGTGTTATTGGGCCTTACGCACTCATCGGCCAAGGGGTTGTTTTAGGCAAGGGTTGTCGAATTTCCGCCCATGCAAGCGTGACCCATGCGATTTTAGATGCGGGCTGTTTTGTGC
>JALWRV010000170.1 GCA_027080545.1 Parvularculaceae bacterium | reverse complement strand
ACATTTTCCGATAGGTTGAGGCACAAAGGATATGATGGCCTCTAACGCCTCTCCATAACCAAAACTTTGCGAAAATTGAGCGATCGATAGATGCACCGGCAGACCGCTGGTCTGGCCAGCCAGCGCTGATTGCTGATCTTGCTGGGACCACAGATAAGCCATCATTGAGCTTTCAACCTCAAAGACCGTCGCCCCGTTGACGCTAAAGCGCAGGTGATATCGCTCTTCCTCCTCAACTAGGGGAATTTCTGCGACCCCCCACTCATCCCCCCCTATTCGAGAACGCCGGATCCAAGAAAGGTTGAGCCCCGCCGCCGCCGAGGCGATACGCAAATGAACCGGGGCTAAGGGGCGCAAACCAATCTTGTTGGCGCTAAAATCAACTGTCTGGAATGTGGGGTCATTAGGCGAAAGATTAGCTGGCCCAGCCCCATAGCGATAATCCGCACCGAATTGAAAAGTCTCCAAGGCTAAAGGCAGAAGATTTTTATTATAAAAAACCAACCGCGCCCCGGCCGCTATTGTTTGCGCCGCCAGCGTCTCCGTACCTCCTTGCCCGCGCAACAGGTTTGACAAGGACCATGTCCCGTCCACCCCCTCTATTGCCTGTTGAAACTGCACCAGTTCCCATTGACCCTCCCCATGATCAATGAAAACCAGATGGCCTCCATCCAAAACGGACAAGGCATCCATAGAAGCCAATGCTCCGCCTTGTAGCTGGCACAAAATTGTTTGCCCATATTGCCAGCGCGCGGTAACCCCCGGCGGCAAATCAGCGCTCAAGCGCCCTATCAGGCTTGGACGGCCTATCTCCCCACGCCACCCCCCATTAGTGCCTTGATCATAGACAAACAGGCTTCCCGGCCATGGGGCACTATAGGCATAGGCCAACAGGCTCGGCGTCATGGCCAACCCTGATAGATCAAGAATAGGCGCATCAATGATGCCAAACACAGGCTGCGGCCACACCGGGGGCGGGGGCGGCAAGGAACGCGTAGAAATTGGCGAGGGTAGATCAGAAAGTTGGGCTCTTTTTTGCGCCCGCAGGGTAAGAACATCATCAACACTTATTTCGCTGATACAAAAAATCGTCGGTACCGGAAAACCCTCTATGGTGATGAGGTCGCCCGGCTCTAGGTCCAGCCTTTCAGGCGGTAGGGAAAAGCTGATGGTCGTTGCTCTTGCCCTAATCTCATGGAAAAATTGGTGTGCCTTCGCTTGTGCCTCCCCATCCAGCTCTTGGCGTCCCAGCCTTGTGCCCTGATAAAGCGCGGCAACATTGTCAAAGAAACCATGGGCTAGATTATGCGCATTATCTTTAGTGCGTGAACGGGCCAAATGGGTTGTTTTCTGCGCCATCAAACGTTTCAAAAACGCCGATGGTTTCGGGGTTGTTGTTACCACTTGGCGCGGATTTTCTCCGAGACGTAAAGCCAGTTGCAAATTGCTCCAGCAGCTTTCCACATAACGCCATTTACAAATTTCATCCGCCCATGCCGCTTCAAACTGATATCCCCGCAACCCTTCAGGGGCCTCGGCAGAAAAAATATGCGCCGTCGCCCCGTTCGGCCAAACCAAGCGATGGCGCCCCGCTTCAAAATGCGGGCGCATGTCTTTCGTTCCGATGGAACGCAACCCAGACGGTCCTTCAATCATCACTTCGCGTACATCTCCAAAGGTTTCCCCAATGAGCGCAATATGTTGCACTTTATTTCCTTCCACCAACCCGCGTACCCATTCCGCGCCAGCCCGTGTTTTACCGGCACCGCGACCGCCCAGAAGCAACCATGTTTTCCACGTGCAATCCATCGGCGGCAGCTGATCTTCCCGCGCCCAAATCATCCAATCGCTGAGGAATACCTCCATCAAATCGGGGCTTTTTATCTGCTCCATCAGCACCATCCATTGGTGCGTGTTCAAGAGGAACAAATGATCCGGCAAGGCGTTCGGCAGCTTGATGCCGTAATATCTCAATCTTTTCGCTATCCGATTCTCGCGCGCTCTCATTATTGGCAACAACGGCTTGCCTTTTTGCATCGCGCATTTTCTCCTCCAACGTAACAAGATCACTCGCCAATTTTGTGGCCATATTTAAAGATCGCAGATATTCTGCGCCTTCCGTCTCGCCACGATACGCTGGTAATTGTTCAAGAAAACCATCTAGCGCGCCGCTGAGCGTATGAACCCAGCCACGGCTATGCACATGCTCCACCATGTTCCACA
This sequence comes from Parvularculaceae bacterium, assembly GCA_027080545.1. Classification (GTDB taxonomy): domain Bacteria; phylum Pseudomonadota; class Alphaproteobacteria; order Caulobacterales; family Parvularculaceae; genus S012-90. The sequence goes on along the minus strand of JALWRV010000170.1, from coordinate 4,736 downwards.
CCCATCCCTCGCAAAAACGATTGATATTATATTCTGTATAGGGAGTAATAAGTTATACCCCACACTCTCGACAAACTATACAAGAGATTAACGGGACGGGGATAAGTATAATTTTAGATTTATTTTTTTCTTATGCGGCACGCTGAAACACTACCATTAACCAGGCAATCGCCTCATTTACCGGTGCGTTTTTTAGTTGTGCGCTCGGTTAACTCTTCTTCTGTAAACATATCTTCTGACGGTAAATTCTCTGCAACCGCAATACCGGCCTCATCAACGCTCGCCCGTCTACCACTAACAAGAGGGTGCCAAGGGGGTAAATCCTTCCCTTCATGGAGAAGACGATAGGCACAGCTTGCCGGCATCCAATTCAGCGCACCAATATTTTTGGGGGTCAATGGAATGCAATCGGGCATTCGCTTTGCCCGATTTTCATAATCGGTACATTTGCGGCAAGTCCCATCAAATAGAGAGCACACTACATCGGTTTCCCACACATCATCCGTCTCGTCGTCGATAAGCAACACCAAACAACATTGGCCGCACCCATCGCACAGAGACTCCCATTCTTGCGCATTCATCTCGGATAGGCTCTTAATTTGCCAAAAGGGGGGCTTTTTCTTCATAACGCCCTTCAAAATCCTGTTTGAGGCCTTGAATCAACCCCATTTGGCCATATTTTATCCGCACCGCCACTATAGGCGCTAAAAAGAAAATGCGCTAAAATGGGCGGTTGATATCATATCGTATTTTTAACCAGATCCGCCCATCCATCCTTTATAGAAGCAGGCAAATGCCGACTAAAAAAAATAATTCTTCATCCACCTCCAAACGGGTTGCAGGCCGCGCAGGCAACGGCGCAGGCAGGGCCGTCAAAGGCGTTGGCGCAGCGCTGGCCCCATGGTGGGGTGACTTTCTAACAGGGCTGAATGTCTGTCTTGGCGCCATTGGTGGTGGCTTGTTTTGGGTGTTGAAAAAAATTGGTCATTTTTTGATTACGCCGCGCCTGTGGGTGCGCCCCAGCTTGGCCATCTCGCCTTATGTTTTTGTTGTCGCATTAACAGTGACATTCGGCATTTTAAATTTAGCCATGACCCTAACCCCGCCGGAAAATGTCGATCTGTGGAAAGTAAACCGCCCAGCCAGCCTGCTCATTCTTGATCGCGATGGCAATGAAATTGGTGTGCGCGGCAGCTATTATGGTGATCCGATACAATTAGATGACCTGCCCCCTTATGTGATTGATGCTTTTGTTGCCACCGAAGACAGGCGTTTTTTCCGCCATCACGGCCTAGATCCGCGTGGCCTTGCCCGCGCTACCTTGACCAACCTCAAAGCCGGCTCTTTGCGCGAAGGAGCCAGCACCATTACGCAGCAGCTAGCGCGCAATCTGTTTCTCTCCTCAGAACGCTCCCTTAATAGAAAATTATTGGAAGCCCATCTTGCGGTCTGGTTGGAAAACCGCCTGAGCAAGGAAGAAATCCTCACCCTCTATCTCAACCGCATCTATCTTGGTTCCGGTGCCTATGGAATTGAGGCCGCCTCCCAGCTTTATTTTTCCAAACCCGCTAGCGCTTTGAGCTTGTCGGAAGCAGCCCTCCTCGCGGCCTTGCCAAAAGCCCCGTCTAGCCTGTCCCCCACATCAAACCTTGCCGGTGCCCAAGCCCGCGCTAGAGAAGTTATTGATAATTTGGTTGAAACCGGATTGATGGATGAGAAAAGCGCTGAAATAGCAAAAAGCACACCGCCAGCCCTTAACCCTCATCTGGTCAATGATAATTACGGCTATTTTACCGATTACGCCCTCATTCGCGCCAAAGACATATTAGGCGCCTTTGATCAAGATTTGGTTATCCAAACAACCATGGATAGCGCCTTACAAGCCACCGCCTCCACAATTATAAAAAATGCCATTGATGAAAAAAATATTGAATTAGGAGCCACCCAAGCTGCTTTGGTGGCTTATAATAATGAGGGTGAATTGCTCGCTATGGTTGGCGGCACCGCCTATGAGGAAAGCCAGTTTAACCGCGCAGCCCAAGCCCATCGCCAACCGGGATCTTCCTTCAAGCCCTTCGTCTATCTGGCTGCTATTGAATATGGGCTGACCCCCCGCGCTTTGATGATCGACCAAGAAGTAGATGTAGATGGCTGGCAACCCAAAAACTATTCTGGCAACTATCTGGGGCCTATCCGGTTAGCCGATGCTATGGCTAAATCGATTAACACCGTATCGGTTCAAATTACGGAGATGGTGGGGCGAGATAAGGTCATTGAAACAGCTCGGCGCGCTGGTATTCACTCACCCATGAAGGCGCACCCCTCCATCGCTCTGGGTTCCATGGAGGTCACGCTGGACGAAATAACAGCGGCCTATCTACCCTTCGCCCGCTATGGCAAGGCAGCGCACCCGATTGTCATCACCCAAATTGATACTCGTCAGGGTGAGACGCTTTACACGGCAGAGCAACAACAATCTGACGCGCAAATTATGACCAAAAAAAATGCCAAAACCATGAACCACCTACTCTATCAGGTCATCCATGAAGGCACAGGCAGGCGCGCCGATTTGGGACGCCGCCCCGCTGTTGGCAAAACCGGCACCACCAATGATTGGAAAGACGCTTGGTTCATTGGCTATACGGCACAAATAACCGCCGGGGTGTGGGTCGGCAATGATGAAAACACCTCTATGGATCATGTGACCGGGGGCTCATTGCCGGCGGTGATTTGGCGCGATTTCATGAAAAGTGCCCACGCTTCCCTGCCCATAAAATCAATTCCTGGCGCAACCCCAGCGGTCACCTATCAAACCGATCAACGGCTCGCCAGTTTTTATAATAATCTCGATCAAGACTTCCAAACAATTGCCCACGGCCCTGGCCGTATCTATGGCCAACCTCCAAGAGAAATTTGGCGCAGTGACTATCCTGTATCAGAACAGGACAACAGACCAGAAGAAAATAAAGACGATGAAGGTTGGGTGAAGGGGCGACCAGCCAACGAAGAAGAAAAGCGCAAACCCAGACGTTGGTTCCGCTTCGGACATTAACAAGCCATTAAACAAACAAATACAAATTCTTTGCCCGATGGCAACGGTCTTTTTACCATCCTGCCCTAAGCTCCTCATATTGGTGGATGCAGGTAAGGGGCAAAACATGGCATCGAATAATTCTTTATTGACTCGTTTAATGAGTCTTCCAGGGCAGGTTGACAGCGAAGACAGGCGCGAAATCCTACGCGAAATTACCGACCGCATGGCGGCGGCGCCGGATCGCTACACCAGAAAAGAGATGGAAAATTTTGACCATCTTTTGTTTATCATTTCACCTTTGATAGACCGACGTATGCGTCGAGCTCTGGCGATGGCCCTCACCAAATCAAATGCACCGAAAGACCTGGTGCTAGATTTGTTGAAATATTCAGACAGCCGTCATATTCATATTTTGCGCCGAAGCGCTGCCTTAACCGCCGCAGACCTCATGGCAATCATCCGCGAACAAATTGGTCGTCAAGCTGAAAATTTACCGCTTACAGACGATCTTTATCCGGAAAACCGTCTGAGCCTGCCAACCTCTTTTCTTGAAGCCATTTACCTTCTCATTTTTATGGAGCATCGCACTTCTTTGAAAGAAAAAGTGCCTACAAAAATTTTAGCAGTGCTTGATCGCACGGTAGCGCGGTTTCGAGAGCAAGTATTGCATGATGCCATGGAAGAAGGGCGCGATAAATTACTCGCTGCCCGCAAAGAAGTGATGGCCAAAATGCGTGTAAATGCCATTGACGAAGATTATCTCAGCGAATTGCTGGAAACCTCCCACCGGTCAGAATTTCTGTTTGCACTGGCCAATAAGCTCGAATGTAATGGCGCGACATTACAGCGCATTCTCAATGATCAATCCCGCGAATCCATTGCCATCGCTTGCGCATCGGTTGGGTTTTCCCGAAATTTCTTCGCTCGAATGCTGCATTCCATGCAAAAACGCAATACCGATGAGCGTTTCGTTCTGGATTTGATTGCCCAATATGGCAAACTGGAAAAAGACACCGCAGAACGGGTGATGCGGTTTTTGCGCATTCGCATTTCATCCGTACCGGCAGAAGAATTGGCAGACCAAAATGAAGCTCAAGACCAGCAGTCCCCCCAAGGGTTTGCTCAATCAAGCACTGGGCTTCAACCGGAATCTCAATTTGGTTTGCGCCGCGCCTAATTTTTCAGAATTTGAGCTTAAATTGCATCCTTGGCGATAATCGGTTCCGATAAAAAGGTGCGCCCTTCTGGGTCTTCAATATCCACAAGCCAAAGGTCGGAATCGAAGCCAATCTGTCGATCAACCAATTGGCGAATTTCTTCAGCGGCCTTAAATCCGTCGCTCAAATCCCGCCAGAGACGGCCTTTGATGAAATGGTTTGTCTCAATCAATAATCTTTCTTGTCCCTCACGATTGATGGCCCGGATCATCACCAAACCCGCATCCCCGTCACCTTGGCGCGCAATGGTGACAAAAGCACCGTTCGCTTCGCAAGCCCGCCGATGCGCGGCAATAAAAATAGCCGACTTTACTCTATTCACGCTCATATGCGCCCTTCCCCATGAGCGTCTTCTATGCCTTCCTCTTCTATCTCACTTTGATGTTGCTGCTGCTGCCATAATCGAGCGAAAATGCCGTCCCGCTCAATCAGTTCGGCAAAATCTCCCTGTTCAGCAATTCTACCCGCTTCGAGAACGATGATTT
>JALWRV010000169.1 GCA_027080545.1 Parvularculaceae bacterium | reverse complement strand
TGAACATCATAAATGATAACGTCGAAACCGGCTTGGGCGAATACGTGGGCGATGCCATTGCCCATCTGTCCGGCCCCGATAACGCCGACTAGTTTGATTGAATGCATGTCAAAAACTCCGCAAAATGAAGGGGGCAGCGGCCTAGTGCCTGCGCCTGTTGAGCGGCACTCTAACACCGGTAGAAAAGGGGGCAAGCGCTCTAACCGACTTTTTGAGGATCGCTCTGGTCGAGATCAATGGCGGCTTTGATGATGCTGTCCAATTCGGCATCAAAATCTTCGGACCCCCGAATTTTTACATGGCGCAAGCTGTTACCAGAACCGGTGATGCGATCGGGGAAATTTGCTGCCAGTCGCGCCCCAGCCCAAAGCTGTAGATTGCAATGGTTGGCGTAAGAGATGATCGAAAAAACCCGCTCATTGCCGGACCAGCAGGGAAAGCCCCAGGCAAGTCGTTTGCTCAAATCCGGCCCGTGGCGCTCTATCGCGCTGGCCAGTGTGCGGGCGAGCGTTTGTGTTGCTAGGGGTTGTTTGTCAAACCAAGCGGCGACGTCTAAATCAGTCATCGCCATAGGCTAACAGATTATAGCGCCTTTTCCAACTCGGGCAGGGCGGTGAATAAATCGGCCACCAGACCATAATCGGCAATGGAAAAAATCGGCGCTTCTTCATCCTTATTGATGGCAACAATAATTTTGGAATCCTTCATCCCGGCCAAATGCTGGATGGCCCCGGAAATACCGACAGCGATATAAAGCTCCGGGGCGACGACCTTGCCGGTTTGGCCAACCTGAAAATCATTGGGCACATAGCCTGCGTCAACAGCCGCGCGCGAAGCCCCAACAGCGGCCCCAAGTTTGTCCGCCAAGGGATAGATATATTTCTCAAAATTTTCTGTAGACGCCAACGCCCGCCCGCCGGAAATGACAATTTTCGCTGATTGTAGTTCTGGCCGATCCGATTTTGTCAATTCTTCGGATACAAATTCGGTCGGGGTTGGCAAAGAAGGAACGCTGATTGCCTCTATAGGCGCGCTACCATCCATTGGCGGGGCGTCAAAAGCGGTTGGGCGCACGGTGATGATTTTCTTGTCATCGCGGCTGTTTACAGTGGCGATGGCATTGCCAGCATAGGTGGGGCGTTGAAACTGATCAGGTCCCTCGACAGCAATAATATCGGAAATTTGCATTACATCCAGCAAGGCCGCCACCCGGGGCATAAAATTCTTGCCTGATGTAGAGGCGGGCGCAAGCACGGCGTCATAGTCTTTGGCAACAGACAATGTTAGCGCCGCCATCGGTTCTGCGAGCCGATGTGCCAGTGCCGCATCTTCAGCGACAAGCACTTTGCGAATGCCAGAGATTTTCGCGGCCTCGTCGGCAACAGCGCCCACCTCTTGACCGGCAATAAGAATGTCAATGTCGCCGCCGATTTTGGCTGCGGCACCAACGGTTTTAGCGGTTGCGTCGGAAAGCTGTTTCCCGTCATGTTCACCAATAACCAGAATAGCCATTTATAGAACTCCTGCTTGTTTCAGCTTGCTGACCAATTCTTCGACCGAGGCTACTTTTTCTCCGGCCGTGCGTTTGGGCGGCTCGGACATTTTCTCAATCGCCAGATGGGGGGTCAGGTCAATCCCGAAATCATCCACGGGTTTAATCTCCAGCGGTTTCTTTTTCGCCTTCATAATG
>JALWRV010000168.1 GCA_027080545.1 Parvularculaceae bacterium | reverse complement strand
TTCCAGAACCACCCGTCCTTCTTTTTCTTCTACTTTTAAATTTTTTGCGCCGGGCAAATATTTTTTAACCTGCCCCGCGACAGCCCCGCCCATGTCCTTACCGGCATTGGCAATTTTTTCGCCCGCATTGCGGGCAAATTTAAACAAATTCATAGTCACACTCCTTTTCAACCGTTCAATACGGTTCACGGGGAATGTAGCTTGCGTTATCGCGCAGGTCAAAAGGGTAACTAAAAACTCAGTGCCCGCACTTGTTTTACATGCGGCAGAGCATCTATTTTCGCCAGCAGCTCTTCATGACAGCACCCATCCACCGCGGCCAAACAAATGGCTTCACCACCTTCTTCCGCGCGACCAAGATTAAAGGTGGCAATATTCAACCCCGCCTCTCCCAACACATTGCCCAATAGGCCTATGAAGCCCGGTCTATCCTCATTGGTCACATAGATCATGTTACGGGCAAAAGAGGCATCCATCGCCACCCCTTTAATATCGATTATGCGTGGCGTACCCCCAAACAAGGATCCGGCCACATGGCGGGTTTGTTGGTCGGTTCGAATGGTCACTTTCATCACACCATCATAGGAAGAAACCTTATCGGTTTTACTGGTCGTGATAGTGATACCGCGCTTCGCGGCAATATTCGGGGCATTGACAATATTTACCCCCTGCAACATGGGTTTTAATATGTTGGCGATGGTCGCTGCGGTTAAAGGCTCTATATTTAATTGGGCCACCGAGCCATGATAGGATATTTCAATTTCCTCGATGGAGTGACGGGTAAGTTGGCCCGCAAACCCCCCGAGATTTTCCGCCAAGGCGATCCATGGCTTGAGGCGTGGTGCCTCTTCGGCACTGATAGAGGGCATGTTCAACGCATTGCTCACGGCCCCTTTCAACAAATAGTCGGCGATTTGCTCGGCAATTTGAATTGCCACATTTTCCTGTGCTTCTTTGGTTGAAGCCCCCAAATGTGGGGTGCAGACAACATTCTCCATTCCGAACAGGCGGTGTGTGCGGGCGGGTTCTGCTGCATAAACATCCAAAGCTGCCGCTGCCACATGGCCTGTCTCCAGGGCTTCGGCCAAGGCCTCTTCATCAATCAACCCGCCGCGCGCGCAATTGATAATGCGCACCCCTTTTTTGGTTTTGGCGATATTTTCTTTGGATAAAATATTGCGGGTTTGGTCCGTCAAAGGCGTGTGCAGCGAAATAAAGTCGGCTCGGGTCAAAACATCCTCAAGTGTGCCTTTTTCAACCCCCAACTCAATTGCCCGTTCGGCTGTGAGAAAAGGATCATAGGCAATCACATGCATTTTCATTCCCAAAGCCCGGTTGGCAACGATCGAACCAATATTGCCACAGCCAATCAAACCCAATGTTTTGGCGTGAAGCTCTACCCCCATAAAGCGGGCCTTTTCCCATTTTCCCTGTTGGGTACTGGCATTGGCGAGAGGGATTTGGCGCGCAATGGAAAACATCATCGCTAACGCATGTTCTGCTGTGGTAATCGCATTGCCAAAAGGCGTGTTCATCACCACCACCCCGGCATCGGTGGCGGCGCCAATATCAATATTGTCTACGCCAATGCCGGCCCGCCCGACCACTTTCAATTGTGGTGCCGCCGCGAACATTTCTGCGGTCATTTTGGTGGCGGAGCGAATGGCCAACCCATCGGCATCTTTCAAGGCCTGCTTTAGGGCCTCTTTGTCTTTGCCAAGCGATGGATCGAAGTGAACCTCTAACCCGCGTTCTTCAAAAATCGCCACGGCAGTGGGGCTTAGCTTGTCAGATATAATAATTTTAGGCATGGGGAAATCTCTTTTGCAAAGGGGATTGTTTTTTAAGCGCGCGCTTGGCTGTAGGCCCAGTCGAGCCATGGCAATAATGCTTTAATATCAGAGGGCGCCACCGTGGCCCCGCACCAAAGGCGCAAGCCCGGCGGTGCTTTGGGATAGCCGCCAAAATCAAACGCGACCCCTTCTGCTTCAAGCAAGCTTACCATTTTTTTCGCGATGGCTCTTTGTTCTGGCTCAGGCAAAGCGCACACGGACCGGTCATCAAATCGCAAACACACGCCTGTGTTAGAGCGCAACGCCTTATCCGCGCATTGAAATGCCACCCACGATGTGCGAGCGACCCAGTCGGTAATATGGGCAAGGCTTTCATTAGAGCGCGCCATCATAGCTTGTAGGCCGCCAATCTCTTCGGCCCATTTTAAGGCATAAAGACAATCTTCCACCGCCAACATGGACGGGGTATTGATGGTCTTGCCCGCAAAAATCGCTTCATTGAGTTTGCCATCTTTGGTGAGACGAAACAGCTTGGGTAAAGGCCAAGGCGGCGTATAGCTCTCCAATCGCGCCACCGCTTTGGGACTTAAGACCAACATGCCATGAGCGGCCTCGCCGCCCAGCACTTTTTGCCAAGACCATGTGATGACATCGAGCTTTTGCCAATCAATATCTTGGGCAAAAACCGCCGAGGTCGCATCACAAATGGCTAACCCCTCACGATTTTCCCCAAGCCAATCGGCATCCGGCACCCGCACCCCCGACGTGGTACCATTCCACGTGAAGATCACATCATTGTGCGCTGGGATATTTTCAAGATTGGGCAATTTTCCAAAATCCGCCATGCGCACTTCCGGGGTCAGCTTTAATTGCTTGACCGTGTCCGTCACCCAATCCTGCCCAAAGGCTTCCCACGCAATCACCGTCACCGGCTTGGGGCCCAGCAAGGACCACAGCGCTATTTCCACCGCGCCGGTATCAGAGGCCGGAACAATCGCCACTTTATAATCATCCGGAATCCCCGCCAGCGCCCGCGAGCGGTCTATCACCTCTTGCAGGCGGGCAACGCTCGAAGCGGCGCGATGGGAGCGTCCCAGCAAAGCGGTTTCCAGTTGTTTGAAGGAAAAATCTGGCCTTTTCGCACAAGGTCCAGACGAAAATCGGGGGTTCGCCGGACGCACCGGCGGTTTTTGATCTGTCATATTATCTCCTATCCTCACAGATAGGTCGCGCCGCGTTGGGACGGCGTGGCCCGCGCACATGGTTGCGCCGCTTGGAACGGGCTGTCAATTCTTTTATGAGAAAATTCTAATGTTCACGGGATAGAGTCGTCGTTTTGTCGCGTTTCCAGACGGATAACCGGCCTCATCCTGAGCGAAGTCGAAAGGTCCACTTATCCTGGAAATGCTCTAGTGAGTTTAAAAAACCTCAAACCATCCCCTCAAGAGTGCCCCGCATATAGGTCACCGCCGCCCCTTCCAACAACACCCGGTCCCCTGAAAGAATGCAGCCAAGCTGCCCGCCTCGGGGAGAAATTTGCGCGGCTTGCAAATGATCTTTGCCCAATCTTGCGCCCCAAAAAGGCGTAAGCTGACAATGGGCCGATCCGGTTACCGGATCTTCCAGAATGCCGAGACCCGGGGCAAAAAAACGGGAGACGAAATCAACCCCCACGCCACCGGGGGCCGTGACCAACACCGAGCCGGGATGTTCGTGATGGGTAATTTTGGTCATTTGATTATAGTCGGGCTGCATGTGAAGAATATCATCCACATCATCAAAAACCGCCATCAGAAATTCCCCATTAAAAATCTCCCGGGGGCGTTTGCCCAAAATCGATTCGAGATCCTCAAGGCTCGACCCATCAGCGCGTAAATTTTGATAGGCTGGCAAATCCAACCGATAGCGCCCCGCCGCCTCTCGGGCGACCAATAATTCGCCACTTCGCTTGGTTTCAAAAATAATCTGTTTCGCCGTTTCATTTTTTTCGCTGAATAAAAGATGCGTTGTCGCCAGCGTTGCATGGCCGCACAAGGCCACTTCCGCTTCTGGCGTAAACCAACGCAAACCATATCGCCCCTTAGAAAGGGGCACATAAAAGGCGGTTTCCGAGAGATTATTTTCCGCTGCAATGGCTTGCATAATCATCTCTGGCAACCATTTTTCCAAGGGCACTACCGCCGCCGGATTGCCACTGAATAATTTATCCGTAAAAGCATCAATTTGAAAAATTTCAAGGCGCATTTGTTTTTCTCTTTTATTCTTGTGTGACAGCATGATTAAGCGGCCCATGCCCCTTGCCAAGCTTTGGTGCGGTTTTAATGGCCCCCTGCACATAGGCAATGGCCCGCTCGCAAGCCTCATGCAAGGTCATATTTTGCGCAAGCCCCGTGGCAATCGCCGACGCCAAGGTGCAGCCCGTGCCATGGGTAGCGCTTGTTTCAAGGCGCGGATTTTCAAAAATATGCGCCTCGTTCCCATCCCATAAAATATCCCGTACCATGGCGCCTTCCCCATGGCCCCCTTTCAACACTATTGCCCCTGCTCCCAAGCCTGCCAAATCTTTGACCGCAGGCAGCATCGCCTCCTCATCTTTTATGGCCCGCCCCAACAAGGCTTCCGCCTCAGGTAAATTTGGCGTGGCAAGGTGCGCCAAAGGCAAGAGGGTTTGTTTGATAAAGCGCGCCACTTCATCACTTCCAAGGGCCGCACCGGAAGTGGCCACCATCACCGGATCCAAAATTACAGGCACTTCAGGATTGCCTTGCAAAACCGCCGCGATCACTTCCGCATTTTCAATCGAACCGACCATGCCGATTTTAATGGCATCGGCCCCAATATCCTCAAGACAGGCCTCAATCTGCTGGCGCAAAAAGTCAGATGGGGGCAAATGAATAGCGCGCACACCTTGCGTATTTTGTGCCGTCAACGCCGTAATCGCGCTCATACCATAGCCCCCAAGGGCCATAACGGTTTTCAAATCCGCCTGAATACCCGCCCCGCCGGAGCAATCCGATCCGGCAATGATGAGAACGCGCCCTTTCACGGTATAAATCTCAAATGGCTTTTTTCAGCGCCGCGCATATTTCATCAACCACCCGCCGCACCAGCGCTTCATCCTCGCCCTCGGCCATAACGCGGATCAATGGCTCGGTGCCGGATTTGCGAATGACCAAACGTCCCTTTTGTCCAAACGCTTTTTTGCCCTCTTCTATCGCCTGTTTGACACCAGCATTTTCCAACGGTGCCCCGCCTTCATAACGAACCGACTTCAATATTTGCGGATACGGATCAAATCTTTTGCATACTTGCGAAACCTTGCTGCCTTCGCGTTTAACCACACCCAGAATTTTCAACGCGGTTACCAATCCATCACCTGTGGTGGAATGGTCGCGCAAAATAACATGGCCGGACGGCTCGCCTCCAATATTCATATTTTTCTCACGCATGGCCTCGACCACATAGCGGTCTCCCACTTGGGTGCGCACCAGAGATAGACCCAGCCCCTCCAAATATTTTTCTAGGCCCAAATTAGCCATAACGGTTGAGACAATGCCGTTACCACGCAACCGATCATCTTCCTTATAAGCCGCAGCAATGGTGGCCAGTATCTGGTCGCCATCAATCAATTCACCCTTTTCATCACAAATAATCACCCGGTCCGCATCTCCATCAAGAGCAATGCCAATATCCGCGCGATATTCGATGACCGCCTCTTGCATGAGCTTCGGTTCGGTAGAGCCAACATCATTATTGATATTAAACCCGTTCGGCTCCACCCCGATGGCCTTTACATCAGCGCCCAATTCCCACAACACCGTCGGCGCGACCTTATAGGCAGCCCCATGGGCGCAATCGAGCACAACACGCAACCCATCAAGATCAAGACGCCGGGGAAAGGTCGCCTTGGCAAATTCAATATAACGGGCGCCAGCATCATCAATGCGCTGGGTTCGCCCCAACGCTGAGGGGTCCACAAGGCTCGCCTCTGCCGGCTCTGACATCATCCGCTCAATCATCAATTCGGTTTCATCGGACAGTTTAAACCCGTCAGGCCCGAAAAACTTTATGCCATTATCATGATAAGGGTTGTGAGACGCTGAAATCATCACCCCCAAATCCGCGCGCATGGAGCGGGTCAACATGGCCATCGCCGGTGTTGGCAAGGGGCCCAGCAAAAACACATCCATCCCGGCTGCCGTAAAACCAGCGGTTAAAGCCGGCTCGATCATATAGCCGGAAAGCCGCGTATCTTTGCCGATGACCACGCGATGGCGATGATTGCCCCGGCGAAAGGCGCGCCCTGCCGCCAACCCCAGCAATAAAATAGCATGGGGCGCCATGGCCCCACGATTGGCCAGCCCGCGCACCCCATCAGTACCAAAAATCGTTCTCGTCATTTTATCTAAATCTTCCCCACGCATCGGGCTAATCCTTTATGTACCTGTCCCATCTTAGCACATGGGAACAGAAAAAACGTTAACTGGCGGTCACATGCAATTACCGTCTGTTTCGACCGTCATCTACGGGGTTTTTGCACCTTCTATGGCTCGATACACGGCCAAAGCCTGCCTAGTGGCCGCAACATCATGAACCCGAAAAATGGAAACCCCCCGCGCAGCCCCCGCCAATAGGGCGGCCAATGACCCACCCAGACGCTCCGTCACCGGTGCGCCTGCATCAACCCCGGCAATAAAACGCTTGCGCGACGCCCCCAGCAAAAGTGGCCGCCCGAAATGGTTGAACTGATCCAGATGCGTCAAAAGCTGCAAATTATGGGCGAGATTTTTCCCAAACCCTATCCCCGGATCGAGAATGATTTTTGTTTCCTCAATACCCGCTTCAGCGCACGCCTTCAGGCGCGCCGCAAAAAAGCCATCAATTTCCGCTACCACATCCTCATAATATGGATTGTCCTGCATTTTATCGGGACTATCACTGGCATGCATGAGCACCAAATCTACCCCCAGTGCCGCTGCCGTGGCGAGACTATAGGGGGAAAATTGCAAGGCGCTGACATCATTCCAGATCACCGCGCCTTCTTCTACCGCCGCCTTGGCCACTTCGGGTTTTCGACTATCAATAGAAATTTTTGCCGCTGATTGGCGCGCCAATGCCCGCACTACCGGCACCACCCGCCGCAACTCTTCTTCCACACTAATTTCGCTGGCCCCGGGCCTTGTCGATTCACCCCCAATAT
>JALWRV010000167.1 GCA_027080545.1 Parvularculaceae bacterium | reverse complement strand
GGTCTACACCGCCGATGCGGTGGTGATTGCCACTGGCGCGCAAGCCAAATGGCTCGGCCTTGAGAGCGAACAAAAATTTCAGGGCTTTGGAGTTTCGGCTTGCGCTACTTGCGACGGGTTCTTTTATCGCGACAAGCAAGTCGCTGTTATCGGCGGCGGCAATACGGCGGGGGAAGAAGCCTTGTTCCTGACCAATTTTGCTTCCAAGGTAACGCTCATTCACCGGCGCGATAGCTTGCGTTCAGAAAAAATTCTTGAAGAGCGGCTGAAGAAAAACCCCAAAATAGAAATTTTATGGGACACGACTTTGGAGGAAATTTTAGGCGATGAAGACCCGCTCGGGGTGACGGGTCTGCGGTTGAAAAATGTTAAAACCGGGGCGGAGACCACCCTGCCCGTCCATGGGGTATTCATTGCTATCGGCCATGCGCCCTCCACAGAATTGTTCAAGGGCAAATTGGAGATGAAAGACAATGGCTATATCATCACCAAGCCCGATTCCACTGCCACATCGGTCAAGGGCGTCTATGCCGCTGGTGATGTCACCGACGAGGTCTATCGCCAAGCGGTGACCGCCGCAGGCATGGGCTGCATGGCCGCCCTCGAAGCCGAGAAGTTTCTGGCGGAGATGGAATAGCGTATGGCAATTCCATGCGGAAAATACATCACCCTAACGCCATCCTTCGAGGCTCACTTGCGTTCGCACCTCAGGATGAGCAAGGGAATGGCAGAAAGAATAATAACAAAGAAGAGACGAACTCACCCTGAGGTGGCCAGCTTGCTGGCCCTCGAAGGGTGGCGTTGGGGTGCGGTATTTCCGCGAGAGACTGGTGCGAGTTGTGGGTTCAGTGATGGCTTTCGTTGAAATTTGGTTTCTTAAATTTCCACTCTTCGAGACGCCGCCTTTGGCGGCTCCTCAGAGTGAGCTTTCTTCTTTTTTGTAAATCTTCTATTCGCTTCTCTTCATCCTTCTCCGGATGAGTCAGCATCGTTAAACTTCTCGCGTCAGCCCTCAGGCTCGTAAGTCAGCCGCCGTTAGTTTGGGGCGGCCCAGCATCTGCATGGCCGTGTCGGCAATATGCTGCGCTGTTAATCCCGCCTGTTCATACATCGCCGCCGGGCTGGCGTGATCGATATAAATATCCGGCAAGGTCAGGGTGCGGATTTTGCAACCCTTGTCGAGCAGGCCATCGCGGGCGAGATATTGCAGCACAAAGGCGCCAAAGCCGCCCATGGCATTTTCTTCAACCGTGATGATGATCTCGTGATTTGTCACCAATTGCTTTATCAGCGCTTCATCCAAGGGCTTGGCAAAGCGGGCGTCGGCGACCGTAGTGGCCAGCCCTTGGGCGCCGAGCATTTCAGCGGCGCGCAAGCTTTCCGCGAGCCTTGTGCCCAACGAAAGAATCGCCACCGAGGTGCCTTCACGAATGATGCGGCCTTTGCCGATCTCTAAAATCTCTGGCTTGGCAGGCATTTCCATACCCACCCCTTCGCCACGCGGGAAACGAAACGCAATTGGCCCCTCATCATATTGGGCGGCTGTATGGGTCATGTGCACCAATTCGGCTTCGTCGCTCGCCGCCATTAAAATCATATTGGGCAGGCAACCCAGAAAAGAAACATCGAACGCCCCCGCATGGGTTGGCCCATCAGCGCCCACTAGCCCTGCGCGATCAAGCGCAAAACGCACGG
>JALWRV010000166.1 GCA_027080545.1 Parvularculaceae bacterium | reverse complement strand
CAAAAAAGACGGTCACTGCGAGAAAGAGAGAGGCGGAAGGAATGCCCGCCGCGCCAATAGACGCCATGGTCGCGGTGCCTGCGATCAAAACATAATCCGTGGCTGATAAATCCATCCCCAGCGCTTGGGCAGCAAACAGAGCGACAAGGCCCAGATAGATTGAGGTGCCATCCATATTGATGGTGGCGCCCAAGGGTAACACCGACCCGGCGACAGATTTTTCCACCCCAAGATTATTGGAAACATTGGAAATGGTGACCGGCAGGGTCGCGGCGGAAGAGGCCGTGGAATAGGCCGTGGACATGGCATCCAAAATACCGCGAATGAATTTGAAAAAGGGCAGGCCCAAAATAATGCGAATAATGCCCCCATAAACAAAGATGATTTGGGTCAAACAGGCGAGATAGAGCGCCAGTGCCAGCTTGCCCAGATTGCCGAGAATGGCGAGACCCTGATCACCCAAAACCCAGGCCATCAAAGCGAACACCCCAAACGGGGCCACCGCCATGACAAAGCCGGTGACTTTCAAAATGGCTTCGGCCCCGCTTTCGATAACTTCGCCCACAAGCTGGCCTTTTTCACCGGCCGTTAAAATGCCGATGCCGAAAATCAACGCGAAGAAAATGGTTGCCAATACGTCAGAGACCGCCATGGCTTGAATGGGATTTACCGGAATGATCGCCAGCAGCCGATCAACAATACCGCCCGCATTGGCTGCACTATCCAGTCTTGAGGAAATCGTGTTGGCCGCATCGGCAGAGGCCGATTGATAGTCGATGCCGGTGCCGGGCTCCAGAAAGGTGCCGAAAGCCAGACCAAGACAAACCGCAAAAACGGTTGTCAAAATATAGAGAAAAAGTGTTTTGACCCCAAGAGACCCGAGACGTTTAGGATCCCCCATGGCGATAACGCCGGAAACCAAAGTGGTAAAAATCAGCGGAATGACCAGCATACGGATGAGTTGCACGAACGCATCACCAATGGGTTTGATCACGGTTGCCCGCTCACCAAAGAAATAGCCGAGCACCCCCCCCATAATCAGCCCGGCAATGACGCGCACCCATAGGGGTAGTTTCAGCACATTGCCCATAAACAATAGCAGGATAAATGCTCCGGCCACGATGCCCCAAAAGACCAGCCCGGTCGCTGCGCCAAATTCCACCATCATATATTTCCCTCTAAATCTATCCCCCAAATCATTGGATGAATAAAACCAGCCCAACCAAAGATTGGGCTGGTCCAGCCTATTCGTCCATCAGCATACGAGAATAATAGACATATTCCAATGCTAATCGCTTGGCGAGCTGGTCTTGATTGGCGCTGCCCGCATGGCCTCCTTCTATATTCTCATAATAGAGGAAATCCTTGCCCATGGCTTCCAGCTTGGCGGCCATTTTGCGGGCATGGCCGGGATGGACCCGATCATCCTTGGTAGAGGTATAGAAGAAAGGCACCGGATAATCCTTGTCCGCCTCAAGATTTTGATAGGGAGAAAAAGTTTCCAGCACCGCACGGTCTTCCGGAATATCCGGATCACCATATTCACCAACCCAAGAGGCCCCGGCGAGAAGCTTGTCATAGCGCAGCATATCCAGCAGCGGCACGCCTATATCAATGGCCTTATAGAGGTCTGGCCGCTGGGTGAAGGCAACCCCCATCAACAGGCCACCATTAGAGCGCCCCACCGCGCCCAGAT
>JALWRV010000165.1 GCA_027080545.1 Parvularculaceae bacterium | reverse complement strand
TGATATGTGGGAACAGGCAGAAGCAGATTTTCTGGAAGCCAATCGCCTTGCCCCTCAACAGCCTTTGGTTTTGAACTATCTGGGATATTCTTGGGTGGAGCGCGGCAAAAATCTTGATCAAGCGTTTGCGATGATTGAGCAAGCCTTGGCTTTGCAGCCCAATTCGAGCGCTATCACCGATAGCCTTGGCTGGGCCTATTATCAACGCCAAGATTTTGAAATGGCCATTCTTTATCTGGAAAAGGCCGTACGATTAGAGCCGAGCGATCCGGTTATTACGGATCATCTGGGTGATGCCTATAGTGCGTTGGGGCGTTATCGGGAGGCGCGTTATGAGTGGCGTCGGGCGTTGCATTTTGATCCCGATGAAGAATTGCAAAAATCCATCAAGGCCAAACTTGAATCCATGGCCGGCGTGATGGCTGAGGAAATGAAATATTAATTCGAGTGTTGGGCCGAATTTATGGCGACAATGGAACGGGTAAGCCTTCTCGCGCCGGCGAAAATCAATCTTTGTTTGCATGTGGGAGCCAAGCAGCCAAACGGGCTGCACGGGCTAGAAAGCCTCGCGCTATTTGCCAATATCGGGGATAGGATCGAAATTGAACAGGCGGCGCATTTTACCCTAACGATTGAGGGACCCTTTGCGGATGGGTTGCGGTCACTATCGGTTGAGAAAAATTTATTGACCAAAGCGGTTCGCGCATTGGCCCAAAAAACCCAAGCTTCCTTCAATTTTTCCTTTCGGATTATCAAAAACCTACCACCCGCCTCAGGCATGGGAGGGGGGACGGCAGATGCGGCCGCTGCCTTATATGGCCTGTCTAGGCTAAGGCCTGAACTTGCGAACGAAGATATGGCTGCGGTGATGAGAGCGCTAGGATCGGACGGCCCGATCTGTCTTGCGGCTCATGCGGATGGGTCTTGTGGTTGGTGGATGTCCGGCACCGGGAGTGAGGTGACGCCGGGGCCTGGATTGCCTGAATGTTATTTTTGCCTCTTGAATCCGGCTATTCCTATTAAGACGGCTGATATATTTGCCCAATTCGATGCGGCAAACTCACCCCGGAGAGAGGCCTTAGAGAAGGTTTCCGGCGAATGGGATTTATCATCTCTGGTTTCTTTCATGGGCCGAACGGGAAATGATCTTACCGAGAGGGCTATTGCCATTGCGCCGATTATCGGAACTCTCATAAAGGAAATGAGTGCCCAAGACGGCGTGCTCGAAGCGCGCATGACTGGCAGCGGGGCAACTATTTTTGGATTGTTTGCTGGTCAGCAACAAGCTGAGCAAGCGGCACGATATTTTGTCAAATCAGGCTATTGGGCTAAAGCGGTTCAGTGTGGTGTAGGACAAACAAGTTTCGTGCGAAGGTCTGACCAATGAGTGCCAATATGTTTTTCTTCGTCTTCGGCGCGGTGATGCTGGTGGTTGGTTTGATAGTATGGCGTGCGAGCCGGGTGGCCGCCCAGCGTTTGCTTTTGAGCAATCCCGTTTTGGCCCGCTCCAGCCATGCGCGCCCGACCTCTCGAGCGGGGGGTATTATTTTCATCACCATAATTTTATTGGCTATTGTCGGGCTGTGGCAGATAGGCGATTTAGTTGTGGATCCTCGCTGGTATCATCTTTTATTACTAAGCGGGGCTGCTGCGCTTATGGGCTTTGTGGATGATGTGGCGGGCTTGGCTGTGTGGATAAAATTGGCTGGTCAGGTGATTATCGCAGGCTTGATGGTTATGCTGGTTGGATCGGTAAACAGTCTCTCCTTGCCTCTTCTCGGCGAAGCAGAATTATTACCGGCGGTTTCTTTTGTTCTGAGCCTTCTCTGGATTGTAGGCTTTGCCAACGCATTTAATTTCATGGATGGATTGAATGGCATGGCGGCGGGGGTCGGTCTGGTTGCGGGATTGGCGCTTGCCTTAGGGGCTATATTTATGGGCCATATAGTCCTTGCGATCATTGGATTGGTTCTGGCGGCGGGGCTTTACGGGTTTTTGCCGGTTAATGTGGGGTCGAAAGAGGACCCCGGCATTTTTATGGGCGATGCGGGCAGTTTAGGGCTTGGCTATTTGCTGGGCGGTGTTGCGCTGGCGGGGCAGAATATATCTCAAGGGTCCCCCTTGCCGATTTATTTTATCCCGCTGATGTTTCTTCCCTTTCTGGTTGATGTGGCGCTGACTATGGGGGGGCGATTGTTGCGTGGTGAAGCGGTTTATCGCCCTCATAAACAACATCTCTATCAAATATTGCAGCAGGCAGGTTGGTCCCACGGACGGGTGAGTTTTTTCTATGGTCTTGCGGTTACACTATGCGCGGCTGCTGCGATGGCCTTATTGCGACTTTCGCCATCATTGCACTGGGTGCTTGTGGTCGGCCTGGGGGTTGTGGTGGTGGGGACAATGATTTTGGTGAAGAGACGCCTTGAGGTGGATAAAGGCGTGGATCCTAAAACCCGCGGGTAATCGAAAAAGTTGCAATGTCTCGCAAGGCGTTGGGTATGGGGCCGGAAGGCACCTTATTCAAAGCACGCAGAGCGTCATCAACAAATTGACGGGCACATTCCAGCGTTTTTTCAATAGCCTCGCTTTGCTTGATATAGGCCATGGCTTTTTCAAGATCACCATCGGTTTGATCATTATCGCCAATAGTGCGTTGCCAAAATTGTCGGCTGCTCGGGTCGCGGGCGGCGGCGATGGCAAACACGATGGGTAGGGTCATTTTGCCTTCGCGAAAATCATCACCAACGGCCTTGCCGAGCGCTTGTTGGGTGCCGGAATAGTCAAGAGCATCATCAATGAGTTGATAGGCGATACCAAGGGAAAGGCCATAGTCGCGAAAAGCCTGTTGTTGTGTCTTGTCAGCCCCGGCAACCAAAGCGCCGGATTCGGCAGCGGCCGCAAACAGCTCGGCGGTTTTGGCTTTGACCACATCAAGATACATATCGTAGCTGGCATTGATATTATTTTGGGTGGCGAGTTGTAGAACCTCGCCTTCTGCAATCACCGCAGAAGCATGAGAAAGAATATCCAAAACCCGGATCGATCCGGTGCGCACCATTAATTCAAAGGAACGGGAGAATAGAAAATCCCCGACCAGTACGCTTTCTTTATTGCCCCAGATGATATTGGCGGTTTCAGCCCCCCGCCGCAAAATGCTTTCATCGACCACATCATCATGGAGCAGGGTAGCACCATGGATAAGCTCCACAGCGGCGGCCAGAACGATATGGGCATCCCCCTGATAGTTGAAACTGCCCGCCGCAGCGAGGGTGAGCATTGGCCGCAAACGCTTGCCACCGGCATTGATGAGATGGGCGGCCATTTCAGGGATTAAGGAGACTTGTGATTGCATGGTGGCCATGATGGTATCATTGACCCGTTCGAGATCAGCCCCGACCAATCCTTTGAGATTGACAATGGCATCGCGAAAATCGCGGTCTGGTTTTATCATGGTGGCCGGTGCGGACAAATCTGTCTCCGAGGATGATCGCTTCACGGTTTGCTTTTAGCGAAAATAATCGATGGGGAAAAGGACACATATAGGCCAAATCGGAGTTTTTGTGCGGTTTTGAAGCCGCCTATTGCATCGGGTGGGTGAAAACCTTACATCCCCCACCATGACAGAAAAATTACCCCTTATGAAAAAAATCATGCGCCATATTCCCTTCATTGGGGAAAAACCGCCCAAGGTGGCTGTTCTAGACCTGCACGGCATTATTGCCGTCGGTGGTCGGGGCAAGGTGCTGAATTTGAAGAAATTGATGAAACCGATAGAAAAAGCCTTTGCTGTGAGCGGCACTAAGGCGGTTGCGTTGCGATTAAACTCACCCGGCGGGTCGCCGGTGCAATCGCGTTTCATCATGGGCCAGATACGCGCCCTGGCGGAAGAAAAAAACATACCTGTTTTGGCTTTTGTTGAGGATGTGGCCGCGTCGGGTGGATATATTCTGGCCTGTGCGGCCGATGAAATTTTTGCGGATGAAAGCTCTATCATTGGCTCAATCGGGGTGATTTCATCCGGCTTTGGGTTTGTTGAGGCTATTGCCAAAATTGGGGTTGAGCGCCGGGTCCATACAGCAGGGCAAAGCAAAAGCCAGCTGGATCCTTTCAAGCCGGAAGCCCCCGAACAGGTGGAAAATTTGCAAGCGATCCTCGACGCCTTACATCAGCAATTTATTGATCTGGTGAAGGAAAGGCGGGGTGATAAAATTGGCTCTCAGGATGATATTTTCACGGGCCAGATCTTTTTGGCCGAGGCCGCCATGGCACGTGGGTTGATCGATAAAATCGGCACCTTACGCGCCGTGTGTCGGGAGCGTTTTGGGGAAGATGTGGTTTTTCAGGACATTGCCCCCCAAGAAAAGGGTCTTTTGGCGAAATTTATGGCCAGCCAAAGCGAGGCTTTAGGGGGGATGATGGGGGAAAATCACCCATCTGTGAGCCTGATTGACCCGGAATTACTGCTAGAGATTGCTGAACAGCGGGCTTTGTGGGCGCGTTACGGATTATAAAGGTCCCTTGGGGCGGCGTATGTGATAGGGTGGGTCCATCGACCAATGGGAGGATGATATGAGCCTGACAAGCCTACTCGCAACCGTAAGTTTGACCCTCGTGGCGGTCGGCGTTGCCAAAAGGCTGGCCCGGCGTGCGCAAGGGGCCCAGCGCCATTTTAGCCGCCGTTCCGCTGACAAGGGGGTGGGAAAAGGGCAAGAAGGGCCGATTCTCGATTTTGATCGTGACCCTGAAACCGGCACTTTCCGTCAACGCTGAGCGCGTCAGGGGCGATATTTGTCAACATTTGAGACAGGGCTTGGAGTTGAGGCCTTGGTCTGCTATGCGTCTCGGCGCTTGGCCTGTTTGTGGGCAGGTCGATGAGATTTTAGAACGATTATCCGCCAATAAAAAAGAGGGCTGTTTGCCTGTATTTTGCATTGGTGGGGTCTTATATCCCAATTATGGTGCGGCCAGGGGGTCGCTGCCGCAAGGAGAGTAAAATGAGCGAAACACCAGCAGCCCCTTCAGAGGTTCAATTGGAAGGGCAGATGTTCCTGTTCCGTAAGCCGGAACTGTTAACCAAAGAAAAACATAGTGATCTGGGCATTTCTCGCCCATCGCGCCCCTATCAGTTTTGCGCTGATGTGCGCGCGGTGCCGGTCGTGTTGCCGGAACTAGCGGCGGCGCAGCGTCACTACCCGATCATTTTTTCTGATGCGGAAAACCCCTTGCCCATGGCGGTGGTCGGCTTGATTGATGAGGTCAATCTTTTTGTCGATGATAATGGGGAATGGGATCGGGATGTTTATATTCCCGGTTATATTCGGCGCTATCCATTTGCCTTGGCGGGCGATCGTTCGTCTGATCGTATGGCGATGATTGTTGATTCTGAATTTGACGGTATTTCCAAAGATTCAGAAACACCCTTCTTCAATAATGGTGAACCAAGCGATGCCATGAATTCAGCTATGGAATTTTGCCGCACCTATGAGCGTGACCGGATGGTGACGGTGGAATTTGCCAAAAAATTGGCCGAGTTCAAATTGCTTGATACGCAAGTGGCCCAATATACACCGGAAGGTGGTGAGCCTCAGCCTTTTGCGCAATATACCGCCATTGATGAGAAGCGCCTTAACGAGCTATCCGATGAGCAGTTTCTTGAGTTGCGCAAAACCAATCTATTGCCGGTGATCTATGCCTCCATGATGTCCATGGGGAATTGGCGTAATTTGATGGATCGGCGGGTGCGTCGTTTCAATCTGTCACCGGATAAAGTTTTGCAACCCATGCAAAAACAATAATTGATTGCACGATACGAAAAATGGCCCGCTCGATGGTTTCATCGGGCGGGTTTATTGTATCAAAATTTGAGCGAGATCGGCGCGGAGATTTTCAAAGCCTATTTTCTTTTCGCTTGAAGTTACATGGACCAGCGGATGGGCAGCCGGGCGCTTTGCCAGCGCTGCTTCGGTTGAAGCCAGCGTTTGGGACATTTCTTTCGTTTTAACTTTATCAGCCTTGGTAAGAATAATTTGGTAGGGCACAGCGGCAATGTCGAGCATGTCCAATATATCTAAATCATTTTTCTTCAGGCCGTGGCGGGCGTCAATCAACACGCAGACGCGCCGCAAACAGGCGCGACCACGCAGATAGTCTTTAATCAATCCGGTCCAATGATGCACCTGCTTGCGTGACACGCGGGCATAACCATAGCCCGGCAAATCCACCAAATGCATTTCGTCGCCCAATGTAAAAAAATTCAACTCGCGGGTGCGCCCCGGGGTGTTTGAGGTGCGCGCGAGAGCATTGCGATTGGTGAGCGCGTTCAGCAGAGATGATTTTCCCACATTAGAGCGGCCAGCAAAGGCGATCTCAATACGCTCATCACTGGGCAGGCCCGCTATATCCACCACGCCCCGCAAAAAATCGCATGGGCCAGCAAATAGTTTGCGTCCTCTTTCAAGGGCTTCATGGGTAAAAGAAGGGGTGTTTTGAGCCATTATTTATTGTCATTGGCCGCAGGTTTTTTCTTGCTGAATGTGCCTTTGATATTGTTCAGCAAATCCACATCGACCCCGTTGCGTTTCATAATCGTATATTGTTGCACAACACCGAGGAAAGTATTCCAAAACCAATAAAGCACCAAGCCGGCAGGGAAGCTGGCAAACAGGAAGACAAAAATAAACGGCATCATGCCAAAAATTTGTGCTTGCATTGGGTCTGCGGGCGGCGGGTTCAGCTTGGTCTGCACCCACATGGCAACCCCCATGGCCAGCGCTAAAATGCCAATGGAAGCAAAAGGGCCGATCAGGGGCAGCGTGGTCGGATCATACGGCAAAAGTCCGAACAGGTTGAAAATGGAGGTCGGGTCTGGGGCCGATAAATCTTTGATCCATAAAAAGGGCTGGTGACGCAGCTCTGTGGTTACGAACAAAACCTTATAGAGAGAAAAGAAGATTGGCATCTGGATGAGAATGGGCAGGCACCCGGCAACGGGATTGATGTTATGCTTTTTATAAAGTGCCATCATTTCCTGC